>WRCZ01000183.1 GCA_009783685.1 Actinomycetes bacterium | reverse complement strand
GGTGCTGCGGCTGGTGCTGCGGCGGATGGGTACGGCCCTGCGGCCGGTCCTGGCGGAGGTGCATGGGGATGTGCATACCGGCTCGCACGCCGCGGCCGCGCGGGGCGGTTGCCGGCGCCGCCGGCTTTCACCTGATGGTGTGGCCCGGCCGGGTCCCGCGCCTGGGCGAACCCGGCGTGCGCGGCCGGCGGGCGCGGAAGTATCGTCCTTGCGTACGGGCCGGTAGGGTCGGTCCTGCGTCTGTTCGACCGTGTCCGACCTGACCGGAGGGTCCGTTGTCCCGCTTCTCCCGCAGCGTGCTCAAGGTGCTTCTCGGTGTGCTGATGCGTGTGCTGTACCGCCCCGTCGTCGAGGGCGTGGAGAGCATTCCGGGTGAGGGGCCGGTGATCCTGGCCGGCAACCACGTCACGTTCATCGACTCGATGTTCCTGTCACTCGTCGTGAAGCGGCAGGTCTACTTCATCGGCAAGGACGAGTACGTCACCGGCAAGGGCGTCAAGGGACGCCTGATGGCCTGGTTCTTCACCACCTGCGGGATGATCCCGGTGGACCGGGACGGCGGGCACGGCGGCGTCGCGGCGCTGATGACGGGCCGCCGGATCCTGGACGAGGGGAAGATCTTCGGCATCTACCCCGAGGGCACCCGCTCCCCCGACGGCCGCCTGTACCGCGGCCGTACCGGCATCGCCCGGCTGACCCTGATGACCGGCGCCCCGGTGGTCCCGTTCGCCATGGTCGGCACCGACAAGGTGCAGCCCGGCGGCAAGGGCATGCCGCGGATCGCCCCGGTCACCGTCCGCTTCGGCCGGCCGCTGGACTTCTCCCGCTACGACGGCATGGACCGCGACCGGTACGTGCTGCGGGCCGTCACCGACGAGGTGATGAGCCACGTGATGAAGCTGTCCGGCCAGGAGTACGTGGACATCTACGCCACCAAGGCGAAGGCCGCCTGATCCCGCGGGGGCCGCAGCGCCCCCGCCCACGGCACGCGTGAAGGGCGGGCCCGGTCACCCGGGCCCGCCCTTCGTCGCTGTGGCGGCGCCGTCGATGCGCGCGGTGCGCTCAGGCCCGCTTGGCGTCGGCCCATGCGTGCTGGACCGCCAGATCGGCCTTGACCTCGGCCAGTTGCACCGCGACCGCGCTGGGCGCGGTGCCGCCGCGGCCGCTGCGGGAGGCGAGCGCGCCGGGCACGCTGAGCACGCCGCGGACCTCCGGGGTCAGGTGCGGGGAGATCGCCGCGAACTGCTCGTCCGTCAGCTGGTCGAGCTCGATGCCCTGCGCCTCGCAGACCTTGACGCACGCGCCGGCGACCTCGTGGGCCACCCGGAACGGCACGCCCTGCCGGACCAGCCACTCGGCGATGTCGGTGGCGAGCGAGAAGCCGGCCGGGGCCAGCTCCTCCATCCGCTCGCGGTGGACGGTCAGGGTGGCCATCATCCCGGTGAGCGCCGGCAGCAGGACCTCCAGCTGGTCGCAGGAGTCGAAGACCGGCTCCTTGTCCTCCTGGAGGTCCCGGTTGTAGGCCAGCGGCAGCGCCTTGAGGGTGGCCAGCAGCCCGGTGAGGTTGCCGATCAGCCGGCCGGACTTGCCGCGGGCCAGCTCGGCGATGTCCGGGTTCTTCTTCTGCGGCATGATCGACGAGCCGGTGGAGAAGGCGTCGTGCAGCGTCACGAAGGAGAACTCCTTCGTGTTCCACAGGATCACCTCCTCGGCGATCCGGGACAGGTTGACGCCGATCATGGCGGTGATGAAGGCGAACTCGGCGGCGAAGTCGCGCGAGGCGGTGCCGTCGATGGAGTTGGCCGCGCTGCCGTGCTCGAAGCCCAGGTCGCGGGCCACCGCCTCCGGGTCCAGGCCCAGCGAGGAGCCGGCCAGCGCGCCGGCGCCGTACGGGGAGACCGCGGTGCGCTCGTCCCACTGCCGCAGCCGTTCCGCGTCACGGGACAGCGCCTGCACGTGGGCCAGCACGTGGTGCGCGAAGAGCACCGGCTGGGCGTGCTGGAGGTGGGTGCGGCCGGGCATCGCGGTGTCCGGGTGGGCCTCGGCGAGGCCCACCAGCGCGTCCTGGAGGTCGGCGATCAGGCCGCCGATGATCCGGGCGTGGTCGCGCAGGTACATCCGGAAGAGGGTGGCGATCTGGTCGTTGCGGGACCGGCCGGCCCGCAGCTTGCCGCCCAGCTCGGGGCCGAGCCGCTCCAGCAGGCCGCGCTCCAGCGCGGTGTGCACGTCCTCGTCGGCCACCGTCATGGTGAAGTCACCGGCGGCGACGTCGGCTTCGAGCCGGTCCAGGCCGGCCGTCATCCGCTGCAGCTCGTCGGTGGTGAGCAGCCCGGCGGCGTGCAGCACCCGGGCGTGCGCCCGGGACCCGGCGATGTCGTACGGGGCGAGCCGGTGGTCGAAGTGCACGGAGGCGGACAGCCGCTCCAGGGCGGCGGACGGCCCGTCGGCGAACCGTCCGCCCCACAGCTTGGCCCCCGGGGCGTTCCCCTCGGTGCCCGTCACTGCGCGAGGTCCCGCTTGGCGGCGATCTTGCTGGACATGCCGAAGATCTCGATGAAGCCCTTGGACAGGGACTGGTCGAAGGTGTCGCCGGTGTCGTAGGTGGCGAGGTTGAAGTCGTACAGCGAGGTCGCGGACTTCCGGCCGTTGACGACGGCCCGGCCGCCGTGCATGACCATCCGGATGTCGCCGGAGACGTGCTGGTTGGCCTCGGCGATGAAGCCGTCCAGGGCCCGCTTGAGCGGCGAGAACCACAGGCCGTCGTAGACCAGCTCGCCCCAGCGCTGCTCCACCTGCCGCTTGTAGCGGGCGAGTTCCCGCTCGACGGTGACGTTCTCCAGCTCCTGGTGGGCGGTGATCAGGGCGATCGCGCCGGGGGCCTCGTAGATCTCCCGGGACTTGATGCCGACCAGCCGGTCCTCGACCATGTCGATCCGGCCGATGCCCTGGGCGCCGGCCCGGGCGTTCAGCTGCTGGATCGCCTCCAGGACGGTGACCGGGGTGCCGTCGATCGCGACCGGGACGCCCCGCTCGAAGGTGACGACGACCTCGTCCGCGTCCCGCGGGGTGGCCGGGTTCTGGGTGTACTCGTAGACCTCTTCGATCGGCGCGTTCCAGATGTCCTCCAGGAAGCCGGTCTCCACCGCGCGCCCGAAGACGTTCTGGTCGATGGAGTACGGGGACTTCTTGGTGGTCGCGATCGGGAGGTTCTTCTCCTCGCAGAAGGCGATGGCCTTGTCGCGGGTCATGGCGTAGTCCCGGACCGGCGCGATGCACTTCAGGTCGGGGGCGAGGGAGGAGATGCCGGCCTCGAAGCGGACCTGGTCGTTGCCCTTGCCGGTGCAGCCGTGGGCGACGGTGTCGGCGCCGTGCTTCCTGGCGGCGGCCACCAGGTGCTTGACGATGGCCGGCCGGGAGAGCGCCGAGACCAGCGGGTAGCGGTCCATGTAGAGCGCGTTGGCCTGGATCGCCGGCAGGCAGTACTCGTCGGCGAACTCCTGCTTGGCGTCGGCGACCTCGGCCTCGACGGCACCGCAGGCGAGCGCGCGCTTGCGGATGACGTCCAGGTCCTCGCCGCCCTGGCCGACGTCGACCGCCACGGCGATGACGTCGGCGCCGGTCTCCTCGGCGATCCAGCCGATGGCGACGGAGGTGTCAAGACCGCCTGAGTAGGCGAGTACGACGCGCTCGGTCACGGGTCTCTCCTTACGATGCATACGCTGACTGGTATAAGTATGCACTGCTCTGTATGGATCGTCAACGCGGCTGGTCAGCGCGTTGCGCGACGGGTACGGCAACGCCCCCGGCCGGTGGCCGGGGGCGTCGCCGGGATCGGCCCGGAGCCGGGCCGGACCCTAGGCCTCGCCCTGCGCCAGGCGCAGCAGGTGGTCGGCGAGCTTGTGGCCGCCGGCGGGGTCGCGGCTGATGAGTACCACGGTGTCGTCGCCGGCAATCGTGCCGAGGATGTCGTACACCTCGGCGGCGTCGATCGCGGACGCCAGGAACTGGGCGGCGCCCGGCGGGGTCCTGACGACCACGAGGTTGGCGGACGCCTCGGCGGAGATGAGCAGTTCGCCGGCCAGCCGGCGCATCCGCTCCTCCTTCACCGACTCGCCCAGCGGCGCCTGCGGGGTGCGGAAGCCGCCCTCGGAGGGCACGGCGTAGATCAGCTCGCCGTCGTTGGTGCGGATCTTGACCGCGCCGAGCTCGTCGAGGTCGCGGCTGAGCGTCGCCTGCGTGACGCTCAGCCCGTCGTCGGAGAGCAGCTTGGCGAGCTGGCTCTGCGAGCGGACCGGCTGGCGGCCCAGGATGTCCACGATCCTGCGGTGCCGTGCCGTTCGGGTCTGCGGTACGGCCTGTCCGCCGCCATTCGCCTGCGCCTCGCTCATCGTCGCGTCATTCTCCGTCTGACTCCCGGGACGCCCGGTACGCCTGGTACACGTGGTCGAGAACGCCGGGCAGGGCCCGGAGGAACGCGTCCGTCTCCTCGTCGCCGACGATGAGCGGAGGGGCGAGCCGCACCGTGCCGGGCACGGCGGCGTTCACCAGGAATCCGGCGTCCTGAGCCGCCAGCTGGACCTGAGCGGCGAGCGGCTCGGTGAGCACCATACCGATCAGCAGGCCCGCGCCGCGCACATGATCGACCAGCGGGTGTTGCAGCGCCTCGATGCCGTCGCGCAGCTTCTCGCCCTGGCGCTTGACGTTCTCCAGGACGCCGTCGGCGGCGATGGTCTCCAGCACGGCGAGCGCGGCGGCGCACGCCACCGGATTGCCGCCGAAGGTGGTGCCGTGGGCGCCGGGGGTGAGCAGCTCGGCGGCCGGCCCGAAGGCCAGCGTGGCGCCGATCGGCAGCCCGCCGCCGAGGCCCTTGGCGAGGGTGATCACGTCCGGCTCCACGCCCTGGGCCTGGCACTCGAACCAGTACCCGGTCCTGCCGATGCCGGTCTGCACCTCGTCCAGCACCAGCAGGGTGCCGGTGGCGGCGGTGATCTCCCGGGCGGCCTGGAGGTAGCCGGCCGGCGGCACCACGACGCCGTTCTCGCCCTGGATGGGTTCGAGGATCACCAGGGCCGTGTCGGTGGTGACCGCGGCGCGCAGCGCGTCCACGTCGCCGAACGGCACATGGGTGACGTCGCCGGGCAGCGGTCGGAACGCCTGCTGCTTGGCCGGCTGGCCGGTCAGCGCCAGCGAGCCCATGGTGCGGCCGTGGAAGGCGCCCTCGGTGGCGACCATGCCGGTGCGGCCGGTGAGCCGGCCGATCTTGAACGCGGCCTCGTTCGCCTCGGCCCCGGAGTTGGCGAAGAACACCCGGCCGGACCGGCCGGCCAGCTGCAGCAGCTTCTCCGCGAGGGCCACCGGGGGCTCGGCGACGAAGAGGTTGGACACATGGCCGAGCGAGCCGATCTGCCGGGAGACCGCGGCCACCACCGCCGGGTGCGCGGTGCCGAGCGCGTTCACCGCGATGCCGCCGATGAAGTCGGTGTACGTCCGGCCGTCGGCGTCCCAGTAGGTGGCGCCCTCGCCGCGCACCAGCGGCACCCGGGGCGTGCCGTAGTTGTCCATCAGCGACGCCTGCCAGCGCCGGGTCAGTTCCTCGTTGGCGGTCATGCCGCTCCCCCTGCGTTCGCGGTGGCCCCGCCGGCACCGGCGGTTCCTGTCGTGTCGACGGCGACCGCGGCGACCAGTGCGCCGGGGACGTCGTCCGCCCCGGGCACGTCGTCGGGGACGACCATCGTGCCGATGCCCTCGTCGGTGAAGATCTCCAGCAGGATCGAGTGCTGGACCCGGCCGTCGATGACGCGGGCGGTGTGCACGCCGTTGCGCACGGCGTGCAGGCAGCCCTGCATCTTCGGCACCATGCCGCTGGACAGGTCGGGCAGCAGCTTCTCCAGCTCGGTGGCGGTCAGCCGGCTGATCACGTCGTCGCTGTTCGGCCAGTCCTCGTAGAGGCCCTCGACGTCGGTGAGGACCATCAGCGTCTCGGCGCCGAGCGCGGCGGCCAGCGCGGCGGCCGCGGTGTCGGCGTTGACGTTGTAGATGTGGCCGTCGTCGGCGGCGCGGGCGATGGAGGAGACCACCGGGATCCGGCCGTCCTCCAGCAGCGCCTCGATCGCGCCGGTGTCGATGGCGGTGATCTCGCCGACCCGGCCGATGTCCACCAGCTCGCCGTCGATCTGCGGGTAGTGCTTGATCGCGGTGATGGTGTGCGCGTCCTCGCCGGTCAGCCCGACGGCGAGCGGGCCGTGCTGGTTGAGCAGGCCGACGAGCTCCCGCTGCACCTGCCCGGCCAGCACCATCCGCACCACGTCCATGGCCTCGGGCGTGGTCACCCGCAGCCCGGCCTTGAACTCGCTGACCAGGCCGTGCCGGTCGAGCTGGGCGCTGATCTGCGGCCCGCCGCCGTGGACCACGACGGGCTTGAGCCCGGCGTGCCGCAGGAACACCACGTCCTGCGCGAACGCGGCCTTCAGCTCGTCGTCCACCATGGCGTTGCCGCCGAACTTGATGACCACCGTCTTGCCGTGGTGCCGGGTGAGCCAGGGCAGTGCCTCGACGAGGACCCGGGCCTTGGGCAGCGCGGCGTGCTTGCGCGCGGTCATGAGCTGTACGCGCTGTTCTCGTGGACGTAGTCGGCCGTCAGGTCGTTCGTCCAGATGACGGCGGACCGGTCGCCGGCGGCGAGGTCGGCGGTCACGACCACCTCGCGGAAGCGCATGTCGACCAGGTCCCGGTCCTCGCCGACGGAGCCGTTGCGGCACACCCACACGCCGTTGATGGCGACGTTGAGCCGGTCCGGCTCGAAGGCGGCGCCGGTGGTGCCGATCGCGGAAAGCACCCGGCCCCAGTTGGGGTCCTCGCCGTGGATCGCGCACTTGAGCAGGTTGTTGCGGGCGATGGACCGGCCGACCTCGACCGCGTCCTCCTCGGTGGCGGCGTTCACCACCTCGACCTTGATGTCCTTGGCGGCGCCCTCGGCGTCGCCGATCAGCTGCCGGGCCAGGTCGGCGCACACGGCACGCACCGCGTCGGCGAAGTCGCCGTACTCGGGGGTGGTGCCGGAGGCGCCGGAGGCCAGCAGCAGCACGGTGTCGTTGGTGGACATGCAGCCGTCGGAGTCGACCCGGTCGAAGGTCTGCCGGGTCGCGTCGCGCAGCGCCTTGTCGAGGGTGCCGGCGTCCACGTCGGCGTCGGTGGTGAGCACCACGAGCATGGTGGCCAGGCCCGGGGCGAGCATGCCCGCGCCCTTGGCCATGCCGCCGACCACCCAGGCGCCGCCGGGGCCGGTGGCCACCGCGGTCTTGTGCACGGTGTCGGTGGTCTTGATGGCGAGGGCGGCCTTCTCGCCGCCGTGCTCGGACAGTTCGGCGGCCGCGGCGGCCACGCCGGGCAGCAGCTTGTCCATCGGCAGCAGCACGCCGATCAGCCCGGTGGAGGCGACCGCGATCTCGCCGGCGCTGTGGCCCAGCACCTCGGCGGCCTTCTCGGCCGTGGCGTGGGTGTCCTGGAAGCCCTGGGGTCCGGTGCAGGCGTTGGCGCCGCCGGAGTTGAGGACGACCGCGGTCACCGCCCCGCCCTTGAGGACCTGCTCGGACCACAGGACCGGCGCCGCCTTCACCCGGTTGGAGGTGAAGACGCCGGCGGCGGCTCGGCCCGGCCCGGTGTTGACCACCAGGGCAAGGTCCGCCTTGCCGCTCGCCTTGATCCCGGCGGCGATGCCCGCCGCCGTGAATCCCTTCGCTGCGGTCACGCTCACGCTGAACTCTCCTCGCTTCTCGGTACCGGATTCAGGTCGGTCTTCCCGCCCGCTCCGGTCAGGGGGCGATCCCCGTCAGGGGCAGTCCCGTGGCCTCCGGGAGGCCCAGGGCGATGTTCATGCTCTGCACCGCGCCACCGGCGGTGCCCTTGGTCAGGTTGTCCAGGGCGCTGATCGCGACGACCCGGCCGGCCGCCTCGTCGAGGGCGACCTGGAGGTGGACGGCGTTGGAGCCGTACACCGAGGCGGTGGCCGGCCACTGGCCCTCGGGCAGCAGGTGCAGGAACGGCTCGTCGGCGCAGGCCTTCTCGTACGCCGCCCGGACGTCCGCCGCGGTCACGCCGGGGCGCGCCTTGGCCGAGCAGGTGGCGAGGATGCCGCGCGGCATGGGGGCCAGGGTGGGCGTGAAGGACACGCTCACCGGCCCGCCGGCCACCGCGCTGAGGTTCTGCACCATCTCCGGGGTGTGCCGGTGCACGCCGCCCACGCCGTACGGGCTCATCGAGCCCATCACCTCGGAGCCCAGCAGGTGCGGCTTGGGCGCCTTGCCCGCGCCCGAGGTGCCGGAGGCGGCCACGACCACCGCCTCGGCCTCGACGAGCGCGGCGGCGTAGGCGGGGAACAGGGCCAGCGAGACGGCGGTCGGGTAGCACCCGGGGACCGCGACGCGCTTGGACCCCTCCAGCGCAGCGCGGCCCCCCGGCAGTTCGGGCAGCCCGTAGGGCCAGGTGCCGGCGTGCGGCGAACCGTAGAACCGTTCCCAGTCGGCGGCGTCCTTCAGCCGGAAGTCGGCGCCCATGTCGACGACCAGCACGCTGTCGCCCAACTGCTCGGCGACGGCGGCGGACTGGCCGTGCGGCAGGGCGAGGAAGACCACGTCGTGCCCGGCCAGCACCTCGGCCGTGGTCGGCTCCAGCACCCGGCCGGCCAGGGGCAGCAGGTGCGGCTGGAGCGCGCCGAGCACCTGGCCCGCGTTCGCGTTGCCGGTCACCGCGCCGATCTCCACCTCGGGATGCCCGGCGAGCAGCCGCAGCGCCTCGCCCCCGGCGTATCCGCTGGCTCCCGCCACCGCCACCCGCACAGCCATCGAGTCCTCCTCAGATCGATAGCATGACTATACGAGCCCTCGCACTTTTATGCAAAGACCTCGCGGTCCCGCGGGCTTCGCTCAGTAGCGGCCGCAGTCCGGCCGCCGTGATGGCCCCGCTGCCGTGCAGGGCGGCTCCCCTGGGGTCACGCGGTGGTGGTGCGCAGGTGGGCGGGGACGGACCACCACTGGTCGGGGCGGTCCACGACGGGCGCGTCCGGGCCGGTGTCGAGGTAGCGGGCCAGGCGGAGGAGGAACGTCGCGATGCCGGCCGCGCCCTGCATCCAGGCGGTCCCCGGCGGCAGCAGGGGCGGGTCCTGGCGGTGCTCCAGGAAGCGCCAGCGCACGCCGGCGTCGTCCCGGACGGCACGGTCGACCAGCGCGTCGCCCATGGTGCGGGCCGCCCGGACGAGGGTCTGCCTCCTGGCCGGCACCGGGCAGTCCTGGGCCGCGTCGAGCAGGATGTCGCCGACGCCCGCGGTCCCGCAGCAGCGCCCGTCGTTGTCCCAGAAGCCCGGCCGCAGCCGTTCCGGCACTCCCGAGGTGAGGACGGACGTCAGGCAGCGGTCGCGCAGCTCGTCCACCCCGTGGCCGGCCACCTCCGTGACCCCCGCGTGCGCCAGCGCCGAGAACAGGTGCGAGGTGCCGGACGGGCCGTGGCACCAGGTGTAGGTGACGGTCTCCACCTCCCGGGTGGACGGCGGGATGGTGTGCGGGACGACGAACCCGCCGTCCGCCAGCGAGCCCACCGCCAGGACGTGCCGGGCGCCCCGCACCGCGGCCTCGACGAAGTCCGCCCGGTCCAGCGCGGCGCCCGCCACCGCCAGCGCGGCCGCCACCCCGGCGGTGCCGTGCGAGTAGTTGGGCAGCCGGGACGCCCGGCCCGGCGTCATGCCCCAGTCCAGGCCGGCGTCGGTGCGGTCGGCGGCGCGCAACAGTGCCTCCCCGCCCGTCGTGGCGATCGACGCGCTGGACTCGCTCCTCGCCCACACCGCCGCCATGACCACGCCCGCGGAGCCCATGACGACGTCGGTCAGCGGCGCGTCCGACCCCTCGTCGATGGCGAGCGTGGTCCGCCAGCCGTCCGGTCCCGCGAGGTCCGCCAGACGTCGCAGGGCGACCTCCTCCGCGCCGGGGGCGAGGAGGCGCAGCGCCATGGCGTGGCCGCCGAGCCCGTCGTAGAGGGAGGGCTCCGTCGTGTGCTCCGCCTGCCGCGTGAGCCGGGCGACGATGCCGCCGGCCAGGTCCTGTTCCCGCGCGGTCAGCTCCCGGTACTGCGCGATCTCGGCCAGCGCGGG
>WRCZ01000182.1 GCA_009783685.1 Actinomycetes bacterium | reverse complement strand
CTGCCGGGCCTGCGGGTCAAGGTGGCCATCGCCGACCACCGGCTCGCGCTGATCCCGCTGTCGCTGGACCTCACCCAGGTCCGCGCGGCCATCATCCGCCCCTCGGCGCTGCTGGACGCCGTCGTCGACTACTGGGAGATGTGCTGGCGGCAGGCCCTGCCGCTGGACGCGCCCGCCGCCGACCCGCTGGGCGAGGAGGACCGGCAGATGCTCACCTTGCTGGTCAGCGGGCTGAAGGACGAGGCGATCGCCCGCCAACTGGGCTGGTCGGTACGCACCATGCGGCGCCGCACCCGCCGCCTGCACGAGCAACTCGGCGCCTCCAACCGCTTCCAGGCCGGCGTGATCGCCTCCCGCCGCGGCTGGATCTAGCCGCACCCCGGCCCGCACCGGGCCCGCCCCCCCGGCCCGCCCCCGGCCCGTCCCCGCGCCGGGCCGTGGGCGTTCACGCGCAGGTCGCATGATCGCCATCGGCTGTTGGTTCGACCGTCCCGAAATGTGAACTCCTGTGCAACTACGGTGAGTTGACGACACACCACGGGATCGGGGTCCTGACGCCGTGACGACGCGGGCACGGCCGCCCTTGGGCGGTTCGGAGATCATTGCTGGCCGGTTGCGAAACGAGAGGGACGCGCTGCTGCGCTATGTGGTCAAGCTGCTGTCGCCCGACCTGAGACATGCCGAGGACGTGGTGCAGGAGACCCTGCTGCGGGCCTGGCTGCACGCGGACCGGCTGGAGTGGCAGGACCGGCCGATCCGGCCCTGGCTGTTCCGCACCGCCCGCAACCTCGCGGTCGACACCTGGCGCAAGGACCGGGCGATCCCGGTCGGCGGCGCGGGCGACGTCGGCGTCGACACCGCGCACGGCGAGGACCTCGCCGAACGCGTCGTCGACCGGCGCTGGCTGGTCCCGGCGCTGGGCCGGCTGCCCAAGGCCCAGCACGACGTCCTGGTCCACCAGTACCTGCTGGACCTCGGCGGGGAGCAGACCGCGGCGGCCCTGCGCATCCCGCGCGGCACCGTGAAGTCCCGCACCTACCACGCGGTGCGGTCCCTGCGCCGCGAGCTGGGCTCACCGTACGAGGACGCGCCGCACGGCGACGACGGGCGGGCGGCCGCGTGACCGGCGCGCTGGCGATCGCCGGCGGCCCCTTCCACCTGGTCACCGACCACCGCACGGGCATCAGCCAGGCACTGGGCGGCATCGGCCTGGCCGTCGCGCTGCTGGTCCTGGCCCACCGGCTGGCCCGCCGGGTCGGCGGCTGGTACGTGGTGCGCCGCCGCGCCCGCCGCGAACTGCGCCTGACCGCGGCCGCCTTCGCCGCGCCGGTGCGCCGCTGGCTGGCCTACCGGCGCCAACTGCGGCTGCTGTCACGCGCGCTGGCCGACCCCGCGGTGTGGGCCGCGGGGGAGCAGGCGATGCGCGCCGCCCACGAGGCGGCCCGCGGCCGGAGCCGGCCCTACGCGGTGGTGGTCGGCGCCGACCTGGTCGGCGTACACATGGCCGCCGCTGACACGCCGCGCCCGCCTGCGCCGTGGACCGCCGACGAGGGCGACGCGCACCTGTGGTGGAGCGTCCGCGAGAGCCGGCACGACCCGGCGCCCGCGCAACCGGCCCCGCCCGTCCTGCTCGTGGCGCTCGGCCTGGACGGGGACCGCGTGGTCTTCGCCGACTGGTGCCAGGGGCCCGCGGCCACCGCACTGTACGGCGACGAGCCGACCACCGCCGCGCTGCTGCAGGCGCTGGCCGCCCAGCTGGAGCGGCGGCTGCCGGCCGGCGCGGTGGTCGTCGCCGACGGCGTCCACCCCCGGCACAGCGGGCCCCCGGCGCAGCAGGCGCTGCGCGACGTCGCGGCCTTTCGCGACGCGCACGCCGGCACGCCCGCGTTCGCGGTCTGCGCCGAACCGCCGGCCGCGCTCCTGGCCCCCGGCGGGCCGCCGGTGCTGCTGCGCGGCCACGCCCAGGGACGCGCCCGGCTGCTGTCCGCCGCCCTGGGCGACGCCCTGGTCGTGCACGGCAGCCCGCTGCGCCCGCAGGCCACCGCGCTGCCGCGGGCCGTCGCCAGGGCGATCGACGCGCTGCCGCCCTACCGGCCGCCGGCACGCACCGCCGCCACGCCCGAGCCGGGCCCGCCGGCCGCAGCAGCCGCGCTCGGCCGCTCCGCCACGAGCAGCACCGCGCCGCGCCCGGAGCCTTCCGCGCAGGCCGCCGCGGCCACCGGCGCGGTGGCTGCGCCTGCGGCCGGCACCGGCGTGTCGGCGGCCGCGTCCGCCGCGCTCCCGGCACCCGAACCGGCCCCCGCCCGCGCCCCGGCCGGCCCGGCGCCCGCCGGACAACCCGTGCCCGGCCCGGCCCCGGGCCCGGGGTAGCCCCGCGCCGGGCCCGCCACCGCTTCGCCCCCCGCGGCCCGCCGCCTCCTGGCCCGGCGCGCCGCCCACACCCCCTGCTTGGACACCGTGAAGCTGATCATCACCACCGTCGACGCCGCGGACTCCACCCGGCGCGACCACCTGCTCGACCTCCCGGACGGGTGCACCGTGGGGGAGTTGGCGGGCGCCGTCGCACGCGGCCGGGACGACACCCCCGCGCGCACCACGACCCCCGGCCCCGACCCGGACCTGGATCCGGACCTGGATCCGGAGCTGGACCTGGTCCCGGAGCTGGACCCGGCGGTGGCCGGGGGCGCCTCCGCCGCCGCGCACACCAGCACGCCGGAAACGCCCGCCGCCCGGCCCGCCTCGTCCGCCTCGTCCGTGGTGTCGGGGGGTGTGGACGCGTTCCTGGCCGGGGAACGGCACGGCGGGAACCCGCCGGTGTACCTCGGCGCGAGGGTGCTGGACCCGGCGCTGCCGGTGCGCGGCTGCGGGATCCGGGAGGGCGCGGTGCTCGGCCTGGGCGGACCCGCCCCGGATCCGGACCTGCTTGCGGGGCGGGTCACGGCGGCGGCCGGCGAGGTGGTGCTCGCGGAGGTGCACAGCGTCTCGGGTCCCGGTGCGGGGCGCAGCTGGCGGCTGGCGCAGGGCAGTTACGAGATCGGGTCCGGTGCCGGGTGCGCGATCCGTGTCGCCGGGGGAGGGGACGTGCCGGGCGGCGGGGTGTGGGTGACCGTCACCGCGGACGGCGGCGCCTACGTGCACGACGAGCGCCCCGTGGGCGACGAGGCGGCGCTGCGGCTGTGCGTGCCCCGGCCGCCCGCCGACATCGACCCGTTCACCGGGGCGGCGCCCGAACGCAGCACCCCGGAGGAGAAGTTGGAGGCCGTCAAGGCCGCCGAGGAGGAGGAGCGGCTGGAGGCGGCACGCCGTGCGGCGGGCGCGGCGCCGCCCCCGCCGCACGGCGGCATCGCCTGGCCGATCGAGGTGGACCTGGCGGTCGGCGGCACGCTGCTGCGGCTGGTCGCGCCGGTCGAGGCCGACGCCGCGGTCACCGAGTCCGCGGACGGCCTGGGACTGGACTACAACCGGCCGCCGCGGATCGTCCCGCACCTGGACGCCGAGCCGCTGAAGATGCCCAGCCGGCCCGGGCCGCGCGCCAAGGCGCCGTTCCCGCTGGTCATCATGATCGCCCCGGTGGTCCTGGGCCTGGTCATGGTCAGCGTGTTCAAGTCGTACTACTACCTGGTCTTCCTGGTCTTCACGCCGCTGATGGCACTGTCGAACTGGGTGTCGGGCCGCCGCAACAACCGCAAGGCCACCGAGGAGTCGCACCGCCGCTACCGCTCCCGGCGCCGGGTGGTGGAACGCGAGATCCGCACCGCGGTGGTCAGGGAACGCCGGGTGCGGTGCGTGACCGGCCCCGACCCGGCCGCGGTGGGGCTGGCCGCCACCGGGCCCGGCACCCGGTTGTGGGAGCGGCGCCGCCGTGACCCCGACCATCTGGTGCTGCGGGTCGGCACGGTGGACCTGCCGTCGGTCAAGGCCGTCGACGACCCGGTCAGGGACGAGAACCACCGCAAGATCCGCTGGACGCTGCCGGACATCCCGATCGGCGTGGAGATCGCCGAACTGGGCGTGGTGGGCGTGGCGGGACCGGCCGCGCCGGTGCAGGCGCTGGCCCGCTGGTGCGTGGCCCAGTCCGCCGTCCTGCACAGCCCCCGCGACCTGCACATCGTGCTGCTCACCGAACCGACCAGGGCGCAGGAGTGGGCGTGGGCGGGCTGGCTGCCGCACGCCCGCCCGCCGGGCGCGGGCGGCCCGCTGGTCGCGGTCGGCAACGACTCGGAGTCCGTCGCCAACCGCGTCACCGAACTGGTCTCCCAGATCCAGGCCCGGCAGCGGGCGTTGGGCTCCTCGATGGGCCGGGCCATGTTCACCGCGCCCGACATCCTGGTCGTCGCCGACAGCGCCCGCCGGCTGCGGGACGTGCCCGGCATGGTGCAGGTCCTCACCGACGGCCCGGCCGTGCGGGTGTTCAGCCTGTGCCTGGACGAGCAGGAACGGCTGCTGCCCGAGGAGTGCGCGGCCGTCCTGACCCTGGCCGGCTCCGGCCTGACCATCCGCAGGACCGGCATGCCGGACGTGGCCGGGGTACGCGCCGACCTGGTCTCCCCGGCCTGGTGCGAGCGGGTGGCCCGCTGCCTGGCGCCGCTGCACGACGTCAGCCCCGACAACGACAGCGGCCTGCCCGAACAGGTCAGGCTGCTGGACCTGCTCGGGCAGGAACCCCCGGACGCGGACGCGCTCCTCGCGCGCTGGCGGCGCCGCCCGGCCACCACCGCGTTCGTGCTGGGCACCGGCTTCGACGGGCCGCTGCAGCTCGACCTGGTCCGTGACGGGCCGCACGGCCTGGTCGCCGGCACCACCGGATCGGGCAAGTCCGAGCTGCTGCAGACGTTCGTGGCCTCGCTCGCCGCGACCAACCGGCCCGACGAACTCACCTTCGTCCTGGTCGACTACAAGGGCGGCAGCGCCTTCCGCGAGTGCGCGAACCTGCCGCACACCCTGGGCATGGTCACCGACCTCGACGCCCACCTGGTGCAGCGCGCCCTGGAGTCGCTGGGCGCCGAACTGCGCCGCAGGGAACGGCTGCTGGCCGACCACGACGCCAAGGACCACCCGGAGTACCGGGCCAAACGCGCCATCGACCCCCAACTGCCGGCGCTGCCGAGGCTGCTGCTGGTCATCGACGAGTTCGCGACGCTGGTCCGCGAGGTGCCCGAGTTCATCACCGGACTGATCAGCATCGCCCAGCGCGGCCGGTCCCTGGGCATCCACCTGGTCCTGGCCACCCAGCGGCCGGCCGGCGCCGTCACCCCCGACATCAAGGCCAACACCAACCTGCGGATCGCGCTGCGCGTCACCGACGTGGTGGAGAGCCAGGACATCATCGACACCAGCGACGCCGTGCACATCTCGCCCGGCACCCCCGGCCGGGCACTGGTCCGCTACGGGCACCGCTCCGCGATCGCGTTCCAGTCCGCGTGGGTGGGCGCCGAACGCCCGCCGGCCGGCGAGCAGGCCGCGGCCGAACGCGTCCCGGTGCGCGCGGCCCACCTGTCGTGGAACCGGCTGGGCCGCCCCGCCGACCTGCCGGCCGACGACGACGGCACCCAGACGCCGGGCCCGCTGCACCCCACCGACCTGCAGGCGCTGGTCGCCGCGATCCGCGACGCCGCCGGCCGGCTACCGGACTTCACCCCGCAGCCCAGCCCCTGGCTGCCCGCGCTGGAGGACAAGGTCCGCCTGGAAGACCTGCCCGAGGTCACCCGCCCCGCCCCCGCGGCCGGGCAGGACGGCCCCCGGGCGCTGCCGCCGCTGATCCCCTACGCCCTCCAGGACATCCCGCAGCTCCAGGAACGCCGCGTGGCCACCGTGGACCTGGCGACGTTCGGGCACCTGTACCTGATCGGCGCGCCCCGCTCGGGCCGCACCCAGGCACTGCGGACCATCGCCGGCTCCGCGGCCGGCCGGGTCGGCGTCGCCGACCTGCACATGTACGGCATCGACGCGGCCGGCGGCGGCCTTGCCGCGGTGGCCGCCCTCCCGCACTGCGGCGCGGTGGTCTCCCGGCACGACCTGGAACACCTCGACCGGCTGCTGAACCGCCTCACCTCCGAACTGACGAAACGCCAGGAGATGTGCGCCGCCCGCAGCTGCTCCGGGCTGACCGAACTGCGCGAGCTGCTGCCCGCGGCCGAACGGCCCGCGCACATCATGGTGTTCATCGACGGCTGGGACGCGCTGGCCCCGGTCCTGGACGACTACGACAACGGGCGGCTGTTCAACGACGTCACCCGGCTGCTGCGGGAGGGCGCCGCGGCCGGCGTGCACGTGATCGCGACGTCCGAGCGGTCGCTGATCGCCGGCCGGATCGCCGCGCACAACGACAACAAGGTGCTGCTGCGGCAGAGCGACCGCGGCGACTACAGCCTGCTGGGCATGCTGCCCAGCCAGGTGCCCGCGGCCGTGCCCGACGGCCGCGGCTGGCACCTGATCAGCCGCACCGAGACGCAGATCGCCGTGCTCGCCGCCGACGACAGCGGGCAGGCGCAGGCCGCCGCCCTGCGGGAGATCGGCGCGCTCGCCGCCTCCCGGGACGCGGCCGTCCCCGACGCGCGGCGGCCCTTCCCCGTCGCTCCGCTGCCGGCCACCGTCGCGTTCGCCGACGCCTACGACAAGGTGCCGCAGGAGCGGCGCCGCCCGCTGTGGGGGCTGCTCGGGGTGGGCGGCGACGACGGCGGGGCGGTCGGCGTGGACTTCACCGGCCCCGCACCCACCTTCCTGGTGGCCGGCGGGCCCGGCTCGGGCCGCAGCAACGTGCTGGCCTGCCTGGCGGTGTCCCTGCTGGCCGGCGGCACCGCGCTGCTGGTCCTCGCGCCCCGCGACTCGCCGCTGCGCTCGCTGGCCGCCCACCCGCAGGCACAGGTGCTGACCGACCCCGACCCGTCGGCCGACGCGGTCCGCGAGGCGCTCGCCGCGCTGGCCGGTCCCGGCGTGGTCCTGGTCGACGACGCCGACCTGCTGGCGATGGGTGCGGCGGAACAGGTACTGAAATCGGTGGCGGTCTCCGGCCGCGAACGCGGTCTGGGCCTGGTGGCCGCCGCCCCCGCGGAAACCCTCAACCTGGGCCTGGGCAGCTGGCTCACCGCGGCCAAACGCTCCCGCCGCGGCCTGCTGCTGGCCCCCAAGGCCACCGGCGACGGCGATCTGATCGGGGCCCGGCTGTCCTTCCACCAGGTCCGCTCCTACGCGCCCGCCGGCCGCGCCTTCACCTCGGGACCGGCCGGCACCGTGCAGACCGTGCAGGTCCCGCTGACCCCCCTCAAAACCCACGACTGACCGGCACCCCAAGGCTGTTCGCAGCAGCCCGCCCACGGGCCGCGCCGCCCCCCGGCAGACAGGGACGGCGCGGCCCTCACGGGAGCCTGCGGGCCCTCAGCCCTTGTTCGCGGCGTCGCGGATCTTCTGCGCCATGTCCGCGTCGTTCTGCGACATCGAGTCCTTGATGCCGCGGAACTGCGACGCGAAGTCCTTGATGCCCTGCACCGCCTGGAGCAGCGCGGTGTTGAACTTCTGGTAGGACTCGCGCAGCGCCGGGCTGGACTGCTCGAAGACCAGGCCGTTGTCCAGCAGCCCGTTCACGTCGGTCAGCAGCTGGTTGAGCATCGGGACGATGTTCTCGTTGGCGGAGTCGAGCTTGCCGGAGACGGTGTCGATCTGCTCGTAGTCGAGGGAGATGTTGGGCATGGCCGGGGGCTCCTGGGCTCGTCGATGTCGGGTTGGGGACGGTGGTGGTCAGTAGGCGGTGGGGATGTAGTCGTCGGTGGACGAGTCGTCGCTGCCGTCGTCCATGCCCGCGCCGGACGTCTGGTCCCACTTGGCGCCGGGCCCGCTGCGCGCGTACGTGCTGACGTTGCCGTCGCCGTCGGTGACGGACATGGTGCCGGTGCCGTCCGCGTTGATCGTCACGTCCGCGTGGCTGGTGCTGTTGTCGGCGTAGGTGGTGTCGGTGACGTAGGAGCGGCCGTCGGGCTTGTACGCGGTGGTGGAGCTGTAGGTCTGGCCGCCGCCGGTGGTCACCGTCGTCTTCTCCGTCGTCACGTTGTACTGGTCGTCCAGCGTCAGCGTGGTGTGGACGGTGCCGCCGTCGGGGGTGTGGATGACCTGGTCGGTGGGCGGCGGGCCCGGGTCGGTGGGCTCGGGGCCGGGATCGGTGGCCTTGCAGAAGTCCGGCAGCGCGGAGCCGTCGTCGACCTCGCAGGCGCTCTTGTTCGCCAGGTACTGCTGCCACAGCTTGTTGTCGGCCACCCACGTGTCGTGGCCGAGCCACGCGTCGTGCTTGCCGCGCCAGTCGGACAGGCCCAGGTTCTGGCCCATCACCCCGGCGCCCTCGGCGATCTGCGCGTCGATGTTGAAGAAGCCGTCGGCGACCGCGCCGAAGGTGTCGCCGAGCTTGCGCAGGTCGTCCTCCGCCTTCTCCATGGGGTGCTTGGAGCGGTAGTACAGGGTGCTGAAGGCCGCGGCGAGCTCGGCGTTGCCGAAGACGTCCCCGGCCACCCCGGAACTGTCCTCGCCGAGCGTGGCGTAGTCGCTGCTCTTGAGGGTGGGCCCGATCTCGTCGGCGAGATCGTGCAGGTCCTTGCGGGCCGCGTGCAGGACCCCGTAGTCCAGCGCGAAGTCGACCACCGAGCCTCCTCCTTGCGCTGCGTGGGCGAGCCGTCCGACCTGATCACGTGCCAGCGCCCCGCGCGGTTCACCCCCGCCCGCACCGAGCGCCCCCACGACGCGAACAGGCACCCGCAAGCGGTGAACCGCGCGGCGCCGCCGTACGTGATCAGGTCGGACGAGCTTCGGCACCACTCGGCGGTACGGCAGGAGGCCCGGGATGCCACGCCCGACGGACTGGGACGCCATCGGTCTCGACGGCGACCCCACGCCGGGCGACCCGGCACGCATCCACACCGTCGCCGACTCGATCGGCGCCCTGGGCAAGACCGCCCGGAAGATCGACACCGCGATGGAGACGGTCCTGAACAAGACCGGACCCGAGACGTTCGTCGGCCAGACCGCCGAGGAACTGCGCAACCAGATCAGCGGCCGGCTGCGCGGCTTCGTGCAGAGCATCGCCGACGCCTTCGAATGGTCCGGCTCGGCGCTGTCCACCTACGCCGACGCGATGTCCGACGCGCAGTCCAAGGCCGACACCGCCCTGGACCAGGGCCGCGGCCTGGCCGCCGACGACCCCGACCGCAGCACGCTCGCCGCCGACGCCAAAGCCGCAGGCAGCGCCCAGTCGGAGGCCGCCAGGACCGCGACGTCCACGCTGCGCAAGTCCTCCGGCCACATCAAGTCCCCGGTCTCGCCGTGCGCGGAGTTCTGGGAGATCTTCCAGTGGATCGCGATCGCCCTGGTCATCCCCGCGCTGATCTTCGGCGGCCCGGTGGCGCTGCTGGCGATCGCCGTCAACCTCACACTGTTCATCAAGACCGCGGTGGACTTCGCCGAGGGCAAGGCCGGCATCCTCGACCTGTTCCTGTCCGCGCTCGGCCTGATCGCCCCCAGCACCCGGGCACTGCCGATCCTGTCGCTGCTGTCCAAGGGCGCCAACCTCCTCAAGAACGGCATCAAGGCCGCCTCGATCGCCTCCCTCGACCTGTTCAAGGACATCCTGCGCGGCATCGCCAAACCCTTCGTCGCCCTGCCCACCCTCCACGACCTGGCGCTGGCCACCGGCAGCTGGACCAAGGCCGGCGGGCTGTGGGTGATGGGCCTCGGCAAGGGCCTGGGCCAGCTCGGCGCGAACATCGTCAAGACCGGCGGCCTGTTCGTCGTCAAGGGCATCACCGCGATCCCCGGCTTCGTCAAGGGCATCGGGCCCGCGGTGACGAAGTTCGGCGTGGACTCGGCCGCCTGGTTCAAGGGCGAGTTCGGCGGCGCGAAGTGGCTGCGGATCTTCCTGCCCGCCGAGGGCGACGAGATCGGCGAGTTCGGCGTCTTCGGCGCCACCAAGATCGCCCTGATCGACCGCGGCGTCTTCGGCAAGTTCCGGTTCGGCGCGGTACCGGCCACCGCCCGCCCGGCCGTGCAGGCCATCGGCAGCGGCGCCAGCCACATCCCGACCCCCGCCACCGTCCACACCATCAACCCGCTGGTCGACATGCCCGCCCACGACCTGGCGGCCACCCGCATCCAGGTCGACCAGTGGACCACCGCACT
>WRCZ01000181.1 GCA_009783685.1 Actinomycetes bacterium | reverse complement strand
TGAAGGAGTAGATGGTCTGCGAGGCGTCGCCCACCACGCACACGCTGTCCCGGCCGCCGAGCCACAGGTCGAGCAGCCGCTGCTGGAGCGGGCTGACGTCCTGGTACTCGTCGACGACGAAGTGCTGGTACTGCGAGCGGACGGTGTCCGCGACGTCCGGCCGGTCCTGGAGGACGCCGACGGTCAGCAGCAGCACGTCCTCGAAGTCGATCACGGAGCGGTCGCGCTTGAGCTGCTCGTAGGTGGTGTAGATCCGGGCGACCTCGGCCGGGTCCCGCGGCACCTCCCGGCCGGTCTTGGCGGCCGCCGCCGCGTACTCCTCGGGCACGGTCTGGGTGACCTTGCACCACTCGATCTCGCCGGTGACGTCCCGCAGCTCGTTGCGGTCCAGCCGGATGCGGCAGCGCGCGCCGGCCTCGGCGACCAGCTGCACCTTGCGCTCCAGCAGCCGCGGCATCTCGCCGCCGATGGCCCGCGGCCAGAAGTACTGGAGCTGGCGCAGAGCCGCCGCGTGGAAGGTGCGCGCCTGCACGCCGCCCGCGCCGAGCTGCCGCAGCCGCCCGCGCATCTCGCCCGCGGCCCGTGCGGTGAAGGTGACCGCGAGCACGCTTCCGGGCTGCAGTATCCCCGCCCGCACCCCGTAGGCGATCCGGTGGGTGATCGCCCGGGTCTTGCCGGTGCCGGCGCCGGCCAGCACGCACACGGGCCCGTGCAGGGCCGTGGCCACGGCGCGCTGCTCGGGGTCGAGGCCGTCGAGCACCGCGTCCGCGGAGTCGGGTACCGCGGGGAAGAGCGAGTCGTGGAGTGTCGCAGTCACCCCGCCACTCTGCCACTTCCCGCGGACACCCCGGGAAGGTTATCCACAGGGCGGCCGGTACCGTTCCGGAATGCGGCACGCTCCGCCGGCGTTCCCGTAGCGGCAGCACGAGCCGCCTCCGCCACCCTCTGCGAGAAGGAGCACCATCGATGTCGGGCACCGTGACCATGTACAGCACCACCTGGTGCGGGTACTGCCGTCGTCTGAAGTCCCAGCTGGACCGCGAGGGCATCGCGTACACCGAGATCAACATCGAGCAGGACCCGGCGTCCGCCTCGTTCGTGGAGAAGGTCAACGGCGGCAACCAGACGGTGCCCACCGTGCAGGTCGTCCCGCTCGGCGGCGCCCCCGAGGTGGTCATGACGAACCCCAGCCTCGCCCAGGTCAAGCAGGCCCTCGGCGCCTGAGCGGTGCCTGGCGCGGGCGCCTGAGGCAGGCGCCCGGGGCAGGATCTGCCCGCCGCGGCCGGAATCGGCCCCCGCGGGTCGGCAGCCGAAGACGGGCGACCGACCGTCAGCGGGCGAAGGTGAGCAGCTGGCCGTCAGCGGCCGACGCCCGGCACGGGCAGCGGCTTGCCGTACCAGAGTTCGACCAGGCGGGCCGCGATCGAGATGCCCGACGGGGGCAGCACCTCGCCGGACTCGAACGCGGCCTGCAACTCCTCGCGGGAGAACCAGCGGGCCTCGTGGATCTCGTCACCGTCCACGGTGATCTGCGACGACGTCGCCTGCGCGGTGAACCCGAGCATCAGGCTGGACGGGAACGGCCAGGGCTGGCTGGCGACGTACGCCACCTCGCCGACGGTGACGCCCGCCTCCTCCTGCACCTCCCGGCGCACCGCCTGCTCCACCGACTCACCGGGCTCCACGAACCCGGCCAGGGTGGAGAAACGGCCCTCGGGCCAGTGCACCTGGCGGCCCAGCAGCGCCCGGTCCTTGTCGTCGGTGACCAGCATGATCACCGCCGGGTCGGTCCGCGGGTAGTGCTCCGCGCCGCACGCCGGGCAGCGCCGGATGTGGCCGGCGGCCGCGATCACGGTCCGCTCGCCGCACCGGGAGCAGAAACGGTGCATCCGCTGCCAGTTCTCCAGCGCCACGGCGTGCACCATCAGCCCGGCCTGCAGCGGCGACAGCAGCCCGCCGACCTCGCGCAGCCCGGCGGCCCTGGCCGCGTCGTCCATCCGCCCGGGCAGGGCGTCCTTCTGGAGCGCGAAGTACCGCACGCCGTCCGGGTCGATGCCCAGGAAGTAGCGGTGGGTCTCGGTCTCGGGCGCGTCGAACGCCGGGGTCATGACGATCTCGGTGCGGCCGTCCTCGGTGTCCTCGACCATGACCTGGCCGCCGGAGACGACGAACACCCGGGTCGTCGGGTGGCTCCAGGCCGCCGCCAGCCACGCCTCGTCCAGGCGGTGGTGCGCCGCCCGGTCCACGCCCTGGTGAGTGAGGGCCAGCGGCTGCGAAGTCGCGTCGAGTTCGGTCAAGGTGCTTCCTGCTCCCGGTCGTTCACGTGCGTCGGCTGAGGTGCGTGCGGCCCGCGGTCATCAGCGGCCCGATCCGGCCGGCCAGGGCGCGGCCCGCCAGTCGGCGGCCAGCTCACCCCACAGGTGGGCGGTGGTCTCGACGCCCTTGAACAGCAGGTCGAGCTCCACCTTCTCGTTCACGGAATGCCAACCGTCGGACGGCACGGAAATTCCCAGGAACAGCACGGGAACGCCCAGCACGTCCTGCAGGTCGGCGGCCGGTCCCGAGCCGCCCTCGCGGGTGTAGCGGATCTCCTGGCCGAACGCGCGGCCCATCGCCCGCACCAGCGATTGCAGCGCGGGGTGGTCCAGCGGGGTCAGGCAGGGGCGGGTGCCGCCGCCCCAGAAGCGGATCTCGTGCCGGATGCCGGCGGGCAGCCGCTCCGCCACCCAGCCCGTCACCAGCCGCTGGATCGCCGCGGTGTCCTGCCCGGCCACCAGCCGGAACGAGAACTTGATCGTGGCGGTCGACGGCACGATGGTCTTGCCGCCCGGGCCGCCGTAGCCGCTGTGCAGGCCGTTGACCTCGGCGGTCGGGCGGGCCCAGATCCGCTCCAGGGTGCTGTGGCCGCGCTCGCCGAGGGCGGCGTGCGACTTGGCGGTACGCAGCCACGCGGCCTCGTCGAAGGGCAGCTCGGCGAGCAGCGCGCGCTCCCGCTCGGTGAGCTCGACCACCCCGTCGTAGAAGCCGGGTACGGTCACCCGCCGGTCGTCGTCGTGCAGCGCGGCCACCAGCCGGGCGGCCTCGGTCGCCGGGTTGGGCACGGCGCCGCCGAACGACCCCGAGTGGATGTCCTGGTCCGGGCCGTACAGGACGATCTCGCCGTCGACCAGGCCGCGCATGCCGGTGCACACGGTCGGGGTGTCCTCGGCCCACATGCCGGTGTCCGAGACGATCACGGTGTCGCAGGCCAGCCGGTCGGCGCGCTCCTTGATCAGCTCCAGGAAGTGCGGGGAGCCGGACTCCTCCTCGCCCTCGACGAGGAACTTCAGGTGCACCGCGGGCGTGGTCCGCCCGGTCGCGGACAGGTGGGCGCGCAGGCCCAGCGTGTGCAGGAACACCTGGCCCTTGTCGTCCGCGGCGCCCCGCGCGTGCAGGCGTCCGTCGCGCTCGGCCGGCTCGAACGGGTCGGTGTCCCAGCCGTCGGCGACCGCCGCCGGCTGCACGTCGTGGTGCCCGTACACCAGCACGGTCGGCGCGTCCTCGTCCTCGCTGCGCCACTCGGCGAACACCGCCGGCGCGCCCCGGGTCGGCCACACCTCGGCGACCGGGAAACCGGTCTGCTTCAGCGCCGCGGCCAGCCACTCCGCGCTGCGCAGGAGGTCCGGGGCACGGTCGGGGTCGGCGGACACCGAGGGGATGCGCAGCCACTCCGCCAGGTCCGCGAGGAACGGCGTGCGGTGGGCGCGGATGTACGTCTGGACAGCGTCGTCCGGGGTGGAGCTCATGGCGTGCAGCCTAGCTTGGGCGCCCGTGGACCGGGCCGGGCGGGTCGAGGCGCCGACCCCGGCCCCGGCCCCGGCCGGGACGCTTCCGCGACGCCCGGCCCGGCCGCTCAGTCGCCGGGCGGCCGCGGGTCGAGCAGGAGCTCCAGTTCCGCGCGGCCCGGCAGCCCGGGCGGGTGCACGAGGTCGCCGGTGCGCACGTACAGGAACGCGGCGCGCACCGTGCTCGGCGGCACGCCCTGCCGCTCGGCCCACGCCAGCCGGTAGACGGCCAGCTGCAGCGGGTCCCCGGGCGACACGTCCGGGTGCCCGGTCTTCCAGTCGAGCAGGTCGTACGCGTCGCCGTCCCGGTACACCGCGTCGATCCGCCCGCGCACCACCCGCGCGCCCAGGGCGATCTGGAACGGCACCTCGACGGCGTACGGCGTGCGGTCGGCGAACGGCGTGCGCAGGAACGCCTCCTTCAGCGCCGCCAGGTCGCGCTCGTCGGCGATGTCGAGGTCGTCGCGCGGCTCCGCGCCCGGCAGCGCGTCGAGCCCGAACAGCGGGCCGGTCTCCAGCCGGGACTCCAGCCAGCTGTGGAACCGGGTGCCGCGCCGGGCCGCGGGCGCCGGCGGCCTGGGCATCGGCCGGGCCAGGTCGCGGGCGAGCCCGTCGGGATCAGCGGCCAGCCGCAGCAACTGGGTGGCGGTCAGAGAACGCGGCAGCGGAACGTCGTGGACCCTGGCCCGCGCCCGCCGCAGCTCTCCCGCCAGGGCGTCCAGGTCGCGGTCCCAGGACTCGGCCAGCCGCTCCTCCTCCGTCACGAGCCCGGCGCTCCCGCCCGCCGACCCCGCGGCTTCCGCTGCCTCCGCGGGCTCGGCCGATTCCGCGGGCTCCGCGAGCTCAACCGATTCCGCGATCTCCGCGGGCGTCCCGACGGCGCCGTCCGCGTTCCGCGCGTCCCCGCCTCCCGCGCCTCCCGCGGCATGCGCGCCCTCCGCTTCCGGACCCGCCGCCCCGGCTCCCGCGTCCAGGTGCGCGACCACCGACTTCGCGGCGTACCGGCGTCGCTCCAGGGCCGCCGGGTCCAGCGGCAGCGGCCACGGCTGTTCGGCCGGTTCGGCCAGCGCGGGGTTGACGTCCTCGGGCGCGGGCGCGTCGGCCCAGTGCTCGATCTCGCCGTACCCGGCCTCGCAGTGCGCGCGCAGCGCCTCCAGGAACGCGGACGGCCCGAACGGCGACTTCTGGCTCGGGCCCCACCAGTGGCCGGAACCGAGCAGCAGGGACCGCGGGCGGGTGAACGTCACGTAGCCCAGCCGCAGTTCCTCGACCCGCTGGTGCTCCTTCATCGCGTCCCGGAACCCGTCGACACCGGCCCGGGTCCACTCCGGCACGTCGGGCAGCGTCGCCGCGTCACCGCGCAGCCCGTGCGGCAGCACCTTGGCGTTGACCGGCCACAGCTCGCGGCCGCGCTCGCTCGGGAAGCCCTTGGCGACCAGTCCGGGCACCGCGACGACGTCCCACTCCAGGCCCTTGGACTTGTGCGCGGTGAGCACCTTGACGGTGTTCTCGCCACCGGGCAGCGAGCTGTCCAGGCCCTTCTCGTACTCCGCGGCGGTCCGCAGGAAGGCGAGGAACGCGAGCAGCGTCGCCTCACCGTCCAGCGCCGCGAAGCCCGCGGCGACGTCGAGGAAGGTCTGCAGGGTCTCGCGGCGGCGCGCGGCCAGCGCGTGCGGGGACGCGGACAGCTCCACCTCCAGGCCGGTGACCGCCAGCACCCGGTGCAGGACGTCCATCAGCGGATCGGCCAGCGCCCGCCGCAGATCCCGCAACTCCGCGGCGAACCGCGCGAACCGCACCCGGGACTCCGGCGAGAACGGCAGGTCGTCCCCCGGGTCCGCGTCCAGGAAGGTCTCCAGGGCGTCGGCCAGCGAGACGACCTCGGCCGGGTCCACGCCCTCGACGGCCGCCGCCAGCGCGTCCCCGCCGTCTCCGCCTGGCCGTCCCCAGCGGACGAGCAGCCGGGCACGGCGGCCCAGCAGCGCCAGGTCCCGGGGACCGATCCGCCACCGCGGACCGGTCAGCAGCCGCACCAGCGCGGCGTTGGCGGTCGGGTCGTGCAGCACCTCGCACATCGCCACCAGGTCGGCGACCTCCGGCAGATGCAGCAGCCCGGACAGTCCGACGACCTCGACGGGCACGTCCCGGGCGACCAGCGCCGCGTGGATCTCCGGGAAGTGCGCCGCGGTACGGCACAGCACCGCGATCTCGCCGGGCGGGGTGCCGGTGCGCACGAGGTGGGCGAGGGAGTCGGCGAGCCAGGCGGTCTCCTCCTGCTGGGTGGGCAGCAGCGCGCAGCGCACCACGCCGTCGCGCTCGGCACCGGGCGCGGGCCGCAGCGCCTCCACACCCTCGTGGCGCTCGCGCAGTTCCGCGGCGAGGGTGTTGGCCAGGTCCAGCAGCCGGCCCCCGGAACGGCGGTTCTCGCTGAGCGAGTAGCGCGCCGCGGGCAGCCCGCCGGCCTGCGGGAAGTGCCGGGGGAAGTCGTCGAGGTTGGCCACGGAGGCACCCCGCCAGCCGTAGATCGCCTGGCACGGGTCGCCGACCGCGGTCACCGGGTGGCCGGTGCCACCGCCGAACAGGCCGGCCAGCAGCAGCCGCTGCGCGACCGACGTGTCCTGGTACTCGTCGAGCAGCACCACCCGGTACTCGTCGCGCAGGATCGCGCCGACCTCGGGCCGGGTCTGCGCGAGCGTCGCCGACAGGGCGATCTGGTCGCCGAAGTCCAGCAGGTCCCTGCGCTGCTTCTCGCTCCGGTAGACGGCGGCGAGTTCGGCGAGGTCCCGGCGCGCGGCGACGGCCGCGGCCACATCCCTGACCCAGGCGTTGCCGCGCTTGGCCGGGTCGACGGCCGCCAGCTCCGCGGCCAGCCGGGTGTCGTGGGCGCGCAGCCGCTCGGCCGGCACCAGATGCTCGGCCAGCTCCCCGGACAGCGCGAGCAGGTCGCCGACGAGGGTCGGCAGGCCCTTGGTCAGCGCCGGGTACGGTCCGGGCGCGGCCCGCAGCACCTTCGCGGCGAGCTGGAAGCGGGTGGCGTCGGCGAGCAGCCGGGCGCCCGGCTCCAGACCGATCCGCATCCCGTGGTCCTTCAGCAACTGCCCGGCGAACGCGTGGTAGGTCGCGATGCGGGCGTCGCCGGGCGGCGGCACACCCGGATCGAGCCGGCCGTCGTCGGAGAAGCCGCCGTACGGGCCTTCGTCGTCCCGGCCGCTGATGCCGGCCCGCTCCAGCGCGCGCCTGACCCGCTCGGACAGTTCACCGGCGGCCTTGTTGGTGAAGGTCAGGCCGAGCACCTGCTCCGGGGCGACCTGGCCGGTGCCGACGAGCCACACCACCCGGGCGGCCATCACCGTGGTCTTGCCCGACCCCGCCCCGGCCACGATCACCGCCGGAGCCGGCGGCGCGGTCGCGCAGGCCAGCTGCTCCGGGGTGAAGGGGATGCCCAGCAGCTCCTTCAGCTGCTCGGGTCGGGTGATGCGCGGTGCCACCCGGTGAGGCTATCCGGCCGCGCCGACAGGAGCGCAGGCGGATTCATATGGAGATGTCCGGGTTGCCGAACGCGCTGACGTCGATCGTCTGGCTCGCGGGCGGGGCGGAGATGTGCGGGGCCTTGCCGAAACCGCTGAACGACGCGGAGTTCGAGGAGTCGTCCGGGGTGAAGGCCCGGAGGATGTAGGGGGTGCCAGAGGCGGCGACGAGGATGTCGGTCGTGGTGCCGTCCGTGTCCTTCTCGACGACGGACACGGCGGGCTGCCCGGCCGTGGTGGTCGTGCCGCCCTTGCTGTAACTGCCCGACGACGCGCCCTGCGAGATCTGGTCGAGGATCATGCCGAGGTCGCACAGCTCGGCGAAGTTCTGCCCCTGCTTCTGGGGCATCTTCAGCCACTTGCCGGCCAGCAGCCGGGCCATCGCCTCGCCGTTCTTGCCGCCCTGCGCCCGCCAGAACGCGCCGTCGGCCTTCAGGTAGTACGTCGAGTGGGTGCGGATGACCTGGAGCTTGTCGCCGTCGGAGGTCGCTGCGGCGGCGCACAGGCCGGACCTGGTCAGGGCGGACGTGAAGTGCACGGGCCCGCCGTTGTCGTCGGTGGTGCGCAGGTCGATGGTCATCGAGGGAGCCGCCTTCATGGCGGTCATCGCACGGTCCATCAGCTGGCGACCCGTCAGGTCCGCGTAGGGCCCGGTGTCGGTGTGCGTCGACGCCGGGCGCACCAGCGGTGCGTCCGCGCTGTTCGTGTGCCCGCCGCAGCCGGCGAGACCCAGCGTCGCCGCGCCCGCGGCCAGCGCCGCGGCAAGGATCCTGTGTGTGGCCCCCATGGCCGCCCCCTCGTACTCCGCACCTTCTTCGCGCGCTCCCACGCGCACCCCGCCCTCGTGGTGGTACCGCCAACATAGCGCCGGGGCCGGACAGGCGCCGTCGCGTTTGCGGGCGGTTCACCGGGCGGTCGCCTGCTCCGCTCACTCCACGACGTGGCGGCCCTCGGGGCGGGCGGTGCAGGAGCTGCGGAAGGCGCAGTGCGCGCAGTGGCGGCCGGTGGCCGGGGTGAAGCGCTCGTCCAGGACCCGGCCGGCCGCCTCGGCGAGCAGGTCCTGGGCCCACTCGCCGGCGAGCGCCTCCTGCCGCTGGACGGCGGGCACGGCGTCGCCGCCCGCCTTCTGCGCGGCGCCGAGCCTGAGGTGGACGAGCTCGGCGCCGCCGGGCTGGGGGCGGTCCCCGCCGAACAGCGGGTCGACCGCGCCCTCGCGCACCGCCAGCTGGTAGACGGCCAGTTGGGGGTGGCGGGCGACCTCGGCCGCGGTCGGTTTGGCCCGGCCGGTCTTGAAGTCCACGACGTACGCCTGGCCTTCGGCGTCCGTCTCCACGCGGTCCATGCTGCCGCGGATCCGCACCTGCACCTCGCCGGCGTCCAGCGTGACGTCGAAGTCGTGCTCGGTGGCGACGGTGGTGCGGCCGCGTTCCATGACGTGCCAGCGCAGGAAGCGTTCCAGGGCGGCGCGGGCGTTCTCCTTCTCCTGCCGGGACTTCCAGGGCGCGTCGAAGGCGAGCGCGTCCCACACCGAGTCCAGCCGGGCCATCAGGACGTCGAGGTCGGCGGGCGCGCGACCGGAGGCGACCTCGTCGGCCAGCACGTGCACGACGTTGCCGAAGCCCTGGGCCGCGGTGGACGGCGGCTCCGCCTTGACCTCGCGGCCCAGGAACCACTGCAGGGCGCAGGTGTTGGCGAGCTGGTCCAGCGCGGAGCCGGACAGGGCCACCGGCCGATCGCGGTCGCGGACCGGGACCGCGGAGCGCGTCGGTTCGTAGAGGCCCCACCAGCGGTCGGGGTGCGCGGCCGGGATCAGCGGGTGGCCCTCGTCGCTGAGCGCGGCCATCCGGGCGAGCCTGCGGGCGGCGGCTTCGCGCAGTGCCGGGGAGGCGTCGGGGTCGACGGTGGTGGCCCGCAGTTCCGCGACGAGCGCGGCGACGGCGAGCGGGCGGCGCGGGCGGTGGGCGACGTCCCGGGGCTCGACGCCGAGCTCGGCGAGGAAGCGGGAGGGCTGGTCGCCGTCGTCGGACGAGGACTTCACGGCGGTGACCAGGAGCCGTTCGCGGGCGCGGGTCGCCGCCACGTAGAACAGCCGGCGCTCCTCGGTCAGCAGCGCGCCCTGCGACAGGGGCGGGGCGAGGCCGTCCCGGCCGATCCGGTCGGCCTCCAGGAGCGAGCCGCGGCGGCGGAGGTCCGGCCACACGCCCTCCTGCACCCCGGCCACGACGACGAGCCGCCACTGCAGGCCCTTCGAGCGGTGCGCGGTCATCAGGTGCACGGCGTCGGGCCGTACGGTGCGGCCACTGAGGGTGTCGGCGGCGATGTCGAAGCCGGACAGCTCCTCGATCAGGTTGAGGGCGCCGCGGCCGCCGGTGCGTTCCTCGGCGCGCGCGGCGGTGTCGAACAGGGCGCACACGGCGTCCAGGTCGCGGTCGGCGTTGCGGCCCGCGGGGCCGCCGCGCAGCGCGGCGCGCTCCAGCCGGGCGCTCCAGCCGGACCCGGACCACAGCCGCCACAGCGCGTCCTCCGCGGTGCCGCCCGCCGCGAGCACGGCACGGGCGGCGGCGAGCAGCCGGCCGAGGCGCAGCGCGGCGCGGGCGTACGTCTGGTCGTGCGTCACCAGCCGCTCCGGCTCGGCGAGGGCCTCCGCGATCAGCACGTCGGACGGCCGCGGCACCGCGGCGCCCGCGGCCCGCTCCTCCTCGCGCAGCGCCCGCCCCAGCCGGCGCAGATCCGCCGGGTCCATCCCCCCGAGCGGCGACACGAGCAGATCGAGCGCCTCCTCCACCCCGATCCCGCTGCCGGACTC
>WRCZ01000180.1 GCA_009783685.1 Actinomycetes bacterium | reverse complement strand
CCATGGCCGGGCTGCCCAGGTCCCGGGTCGGCCGCGTCCCGGTGGGGCTGGGTCCGGGTAGGGCTCGGTCCCGGTAGGGCCGCGTCGGTAAGCCTGGGTCCCGGTACGGCCGTGCTCCGATAGGGCCGTGGAAGGTCCCGCGCGGGCGCCACGCATCCGGCGTGGCGCCGTGCGCCCGGCAGGGGCGTCGGCATTGGTGCCCGGCAGGGGCGTCGGCAAGGAGCCGGAACGGGCCCACGAACCGCACAAGCCTCAGGCGGTGGTCGCCGCGCTGGGCTCCTGCTCCTCGTCGGGGGTCCTCTGCGGGACCAGGCCGAGGGCGGCGTCGGCCCGGGCCTCGCCCTCGCGCCGGGCGAACCGGAACCACATGAAGACCACGAAGCCGGCGAACACGAACCACTGGCCGGTGTAGCCGAGGTTCTGGAACGCCTTGAGGTCCAGACCGCTGTTCGGCGGTGCCGCCGGGGGTACCGCCTTCAGCGGGGCCGCGGGGTGGGTGGCGGTGATCCAGCCGCCGTACACCGGGTAGGGCAGGACGTTCACCAGGGACGCGGCGCTGATCATGCCGAGCTGACCGGACGGCAGCGGGCCGCGCGCGGTGGCGCCGCTGGGGTCGGTGGTCTCGGGGTACTGCAGGGCACCGATCACGGTGACCTGCCCGGCCGGCGCGGCGGGCACGGATCCGGCGCGCGCGGCGGTGGACGCCTCACCCGGCAGCCAGCCGCGGACCACCGGCAGTGCGGCGCCGCCGCCGACCCGCAGCGGGGTGAGCACGTAGAAGCCGTCGTGGCCGTCGAGGGTGCGGCCCGGCACCAGCAACTGGTGGCCGCTGTCGTAGCTGCCGGTGGCGCTGATCTGCCGGCCGGAGTCGCCGTCGGGCACCTGGGTCCCGGTGGTGGGCAGCACGCGGGCCAGGGGCACCGGCGCCTCCGCGGCCGTCCTCACCTGGTCGTGCTTGGCGGACCTGTGCTGGTCGACGCGCCACTGGAACCGGCTCAGCTGCCAGCTGCCCATGAACACGCAGAAGGCCACGGCGAGCAGCGTGACGACGCTGACCACCAGCCAGCGGGGGGTGAGCAGGAACCGGTACACGCCCCAACGGTACGGGGGCCGGCTGTGGACGCGGCAACCGGCCCCGGGGACGCCGGTCGCGCACCCCCTCCCCGTGGGGTGCCCCGGCGGCGCCGCCGGGGCCCTACGGGGCGGGCGTGCTGGTCGCGGTGGAGAGCGGCGCCGTGGTGTAGACGGTGCCGGCGCAGGCGTCCGGGATGACCGGGCCGACGACGACGGGTGCGCCCGCGGCCGGCGTGTGGTTCAGGGCGATGCTGGCCGGGGCCGGCGTGGCCGAGGTGTCGCCGCCGCTGGAGGACGCGTCGTTGACGGCGGAGCCGGAGCCGGGGCCCGGGTCACCGCTGCCGGCGTCGGTGCCGGAACTGGTGCTGCCGGTCGCCGTGGGCGTCGCCGTCGGCGTGGTGGGCGGCGTGGTGGGCGTCGGACAGCCACCGCTGCCGGGGGTGTCGGGCACCCAGGCGAAGGCCACCTCGTAGTCCTGCCCGGGGCCGAGCACGAGGGGCCCGGCGGCGTCGGGCGCGGGCAGCCGGGAGGCCGCGTCGCCCGAGGTGTGGTCGAGGACCTGGATCCGCGTCGGGTCCGCGCCGCCCTGCGCCACGGCCTGGACCACGCCGCCGCTGGGCACGGTGCACGCGGCGTCGGAGACGTTCGACACGCGGAACCAGCCGTAGACGCGGCCGTTGGAGTCGGGCGCGTCGGCGCCGCTGGCGCCCTGGCCGAGCTGCGCGCTGGAGCAGTCCGGCGCCGGCGCACCGGTCCCGGTGACCGTGGTCGGGACGGTGGTGGGCGTGTCGCCGACGGTCGGGCGCTGCGCGGACGGGCCGCCGCCGGGGCCGGGCGGGACGTGGCCCGACGGGTCGCCGGGGCCGCCGCCGGGCAGGGTGTGGCCGGTCGCGTCCGGTGAGTCGGTGTGCGAGTCGGAGACGCTGGCCGCGGTGGCGCTGGAACCGTCCGTGGTGCCCGCGGCGCGGATCAGCGCGGGCACCGCCGCGCCCACCAGCAACAGGGCGGCCGCCGCGCCGACCAGCGCCTGCCTGCGGCGCTGGCGGCGTGCCGGGATGGCCCGCCGCAGGTGGTCCAGGGCTTCCGGGGACGCCTGAAGGCCCTGGACGGCGCTGTGCATCAGGGCGCGCAGTGCCGCCTCGTCGGCGGTCTCGCCGGCGAGCGGTTCCCCGGAGGGCGGGAGGTGCGGAGAGTTCTGCTGGTCCATGTCGTGTGAGTCGTCGGATGCATGCGGGTTGGTCATGCCGTCGCCTCCATCGCGACGCGCAGCGCGGCGAGGCCGCGTGAACCGTACGCCTTCACCGAGCCGAGGGAAATGCCCAGGGTCTCGGCGACCTGCGCCTCGGTCATGTCGGCGAAGTAGCGCAGCACCAGGACCTCGCGCTGCCGGCGCTGCAGGGTGCGCATGGCGGCCTTGAGCTGGTCGCGCTCCAGCAGCTCGTAGGCGCCCTCCTCGGCGCTGGCCATGTCGGGCATGGGCTTGGAGAGCAGCTTCAGCCCGAGGATGCGGCGGCGCAGCGCGGAGCGGGAGAGATTGACCACGGTCTGGCGCAGGTAGGCCAGGGTCTTCTCCGGGTCCCGGACGCGGCTGCGGGCCGAGTGCACCCGGATGAACGCCTCCTGGACCACGTCCTCGCACGAGGCGGTGTCGTCCAGCAGGAGGGCGGCCAGGCCGAGCAGCGAGCGGTAGTGCGCGCGGTAGGTCTCGGTGAGGTGGTCGACCGTGGTGCCGACTGCCATCGCGGTGTCAGTGTCCTGACTGTCGGAGGTGCTGGACGATCCGGCGCCTGGCGCCCGTACCGGCCACGGCGCGATCACCGGGAGACCGCCGGTGCCCCGACGTGGCGTGCGCACGGCGTCGTCGGCGCTCGCCGTGCGTGCCCGCGGGATCCGCGGGGGCGCGATGGTGCCGCCCCGCGGACCGAATGCCGTCTCGATACCCAGTGCCTCCGCCACGACTGTTGGACACGCATCTCCCTGTCAGGGTTGTACGCGCACGTGACGTGATCCGACGAAGCGTCAGATATCTCCATGCGTACCAACTCTTCCTTGCGCCCCTCAGACACCGACGCCCCCCCACAGCACGTACGGCGTGCCACACCCGGTGGGGTGCGCTGACACAAAGACGCTCCCCCGTGGCCGGCCGGTTGCAGCCACGGGGGAGAAGATTGTCCAACGTATGAGCAGCCTGGTTCAAGTGGTCCAGACCAGCAGTTGTGTGAACTCCGGGAGGTTCAGCGGCCGGTGCCGCCGTAGACGACCGCCTCGTCGCTGTCGCTGTCCAGGCCGAACGCCGAGTGCACCGCCTGCACGGCGGGCTTGACGTCGTCGACCCGGGTGACGACCGAGATCCGGATCTCGGAGGTCGAGATCAGCTCGATGTTGACGCCGGCGTTGGACAGCGCCTCGAAGAAGGTCGCGGTGACCCCGGGGTTGGTCTTCATCCCGGCGCCGACGAGCGAGATCTTGCCGATCTGGTCGTCGTACCGCAGCGAGTCGAAGGCGATCACCGACTGCGCCCTGGTCAGCGCCTCCATCGCCTTGTGGCCCTCGGTCTTCGGCAGCGTGAAGGAGATGTCGGTGAGACCGGTGGCCGCCGCCGAGACGTTCTGCACGACCATGTCGATGTTGATCTCGGCGTCCGCGATGGCACGGAAGATCGTCGCCGCCTCGCCCGGCTTGTCCGGCACCCCGACGACCGTGATCTTGGCCTCGGAGGTGTCGTGCGAGACACCGGAGATGATCGCCTGCTCCATCGGCCTGTCTCCTTGTGGTGGTTCGTTGCTGACCCAGGTGCCGGGAAGCCCGGAGAACGAGGACCGCACGTGGATCGGGATGTTGTAGCGGCGGGCGTACTCCACGCACCGGTGCAGCAGCACCTTCGAACCGGAGCTGGCCAGCTCCAGCATGTCCTCGAAGGCGATCCAGTCCATCTTGCGGGCCTTCTTCACCACGCGCGGGTCCGCGGTGAACACCCCGTCGACGTCGGTGTAGATCTCGCAGACCTCGGCGTCCAGGGCCGCGGCCAGCGCCACCGCCGTGGTGTCCGAGCCGCCGCGCCCGAGCGTGGTGATGTCCTTCTTGTCCTGGGACACGCCCTGGAACCCGGCGACGATCGCGATGTTGCCCTCGTCGAGCGCGGTGCGGATGCGGCCGGGCGTGACGTCGATGATCCGCGCCTTGTTGTGCACCGAGTCGGTGATCACACCCGCCTGGCTGCCGGTGAAGGACTGCGCTTCGTGGCCGAGGTTTTTGATCGCCATCGCCAGCAGCGCCATGGAGATGCGCTCTCCCGCGGTCAGCAGCATGTCGAACTCGCGGCCCGCCGGAATCGGCGACACCTGCTCCGCGAGATCGATGAGCTCGTCCGTCGTGTCGCCCATCGCGGACACCACGACGACGACCTGGTGGCCGGCCTTCTTGGTGTCGACGATCCTTCGGGCGACCCGCTTGATGCCTTCGGCATCGGCGACGGAGGAGCCGCCGTACTTCTGCACGACAAGGCCCACGTGCGCTCCTCGCTCAGGGGGGTATGCGGTCAGCCCAGTCTAACGAGCAGGGGCGATACGCCCCGGATGTGTCACATGGTGAGACAAAGCGTTCACCACGTGATCATCCGGGGTTCGCCGGCCTGCCGCGTCCTGGGTCCTGTCTTGGACGAAGCCCCCCGTGGCGGTGCCCGGGCGCGGGCCTAGCGGCGCCCCCGCCGCAGCCCCATGGTGCCCAGCTCGGCCTCCATGACCCGGCCGGCCTCCTTCGCCAGCTGCTCCTCGTCGTCGCCGTCGCTGCCGGTGTCCAGCCCGTCCAGCTCGTCCAGCGGGCTGTCGAGCCGCACGTGCGCCACCAGCGACTGCAGCGCCCGCAGCGACGCGCTCGCCGTCGGACCCCAGTTGGACAGGTACGAGAACTGCCACCACCACAGCGCCTCGGACACCCGCCCGGCTCTGAAGTGCGCGAGCCCGTGCGTGAGGTCGGCCACCACGTCGGCCATGTCGTCCGAGATCCGGCAGGCGACCGGCGTCGAACGCGGCACGTACGGGTCGAAGACCTCGGAGTACACGTCGATCGGCTCCAGCAGCGACGCGAGCTGCTGGCGCAGGTTGTCCTCGTCCGGCTCGGGGCCGACGTCCGGCTCGTAGCGCTCGTCCGGCACGAAGTCCTCGTGCGCGCCGAGCCGCCCGCCGGCCAGCAGCAGCTGCGAGACCTCCAGCAGGAGGTACGGCACCGCGCTGTCCGGGTCGTCGCCCTTGGCCACCTCGCGGACCGACAGGATGAAGCTCTCGATCTGGTCGCCGATCTGCACCGCGAACTCGTCCGGCTCCTGCGGCACGTCCACGGACACCGCTCCCGCCTGCGCAGCGGCCTGGTCGGCCCCGGCGGCACCGGAGGCGCCCTGGGATCCGCGCGCGCCCTGCTTCCTGTTCACCACGGTCTCAGACATCCAGCAACCGCCTCCCTTCGAAGGCCCGCCCCAGCGTGACCTCGTCCGCGTACTCCAAGTCGCCGCCCACCGGCAGCCCGCTGGCCAGCCGGGTCACGCGCAGACCCATCGGTTTCACCATCCGGGCCAGATACGTGGCGGTGGCCTCCCCTTCCAGATTGGGGTCCGTCGCCAGGATCAGCTCGGTGACCGTGCCGTCCGCGAGCCGCGCGAGCAGCTCCCTTATCCGCAGGTCGTCCGGGCCGACGCCCTCGATCGGGCTGATCGCGCCGCCCAGCACGTGGTAGCGGCCGCGGAACTCGCGGGTGCGCTCGATCGCCACCACGTCCTTGGGCTCCTCGACCACGCAGATCACCGCCGGGTCGCGCCGCGGATCGCGGCACACCCGGCACTGCTCGTCCTGCGCGACGTTGCCGCACACCGCGCAGAACCGCACCTTCGCCTTGACCTCGGACAGCGCGTTCGTCAAGCGCCGCACGTCCGCCGGATCGGCCTGCAGGATGTGGAAGGCGATCCGCTGCGCGCTCTTGGGACCCACGCCGGGCAGCCTGCCCAGCTCGTCGATCAGGTCCTGAACCACGCCTTCGTACACGCCGACGCGCCTTCCTCGTGGGGATGTGGGGTCAGAACGGCAGGCCGGGCATGCCGCCCAGGCCCTGGGTGAGCGGACCGAGCTTGGCCTGCTGGAGCTGCTGCGCGGCCTCGTTCGCATTGTGGACCGCGGCCACGACGAGGTCGGCCAGCGTCTCGGTGTCCTCCGGGTCGACCGCCTTCGGGTCGATCACCAGGGCCCGCAGCTCGCCGGCGCCGGTCACCGTCGCCTTCACCAGCCCGCCGCCCGCCGAGCCGTCCACCTCCGTCTCGGCCAGCTCCTGCTGGGCCGCGGCGAGGTCCTGCTGCATCTTCTGCGCCTGCTGGAGCAGCGCCTGCATGTTCGGCTGACCACCGGGGATCACGGAATCGCTCCTGCCTGTGCCGTGCTGTTTTCTTCGTGACAGAGCGAGCCTACGTGCTCGTACGGCCCAGCGCTCTACGCCGTACGGAGGATCGGCGCGCCGCGGCATACACCGGGAGTAGTGCTCCGCCCCGACCGCCCGTCCACAGGCCGCCACCGAGCCGTTCACGAACCCATGGCGGGCACGAAACCGCAGGTCAGCCGTGCGTGATCTCCTCGATCACGGTGGCGCCGAGCTCCCGGATGAACAGGTCGTGACCACTGAGTGCCGAGTCGACCAGATCCGGGTCGTCGTCCTCGGGGATGTCGTCCTCCAGCGGCGGCGGCTCCTCCGCCGGCGCCGCCGGGGCGCGCCCGGGCGCGGGGTGCGGCTCCGCGGGGCGCGGGGCCGGCGGGGCGCCCGTGCCGGGGCGGGCGGCGAGCGCGGTCGCGGCGCCGCCGCCGTGACCGGTCGCGCCGGAGCCCGGCGCGCCACTGGCGGCCGGGCCTGTCCCGGGGCCCGGGCCGGGGGTGCCCGGCGCGCCGGGTGCCTGGCCGGCGGACGGGCCACCGGCGCCACCGCGGTCGTACGGTGCCTGCGCGCCGGACGGCTGCTGCGGGGCCGGGGGACGCGGCGCGCCGCCGCCTCCGCCGTGGCCGCCGTACCCGCTCTGGCCGCCACCGCCGCCTCCGCCGCCGCCTCCGGGGTCGACGAGGGTCTCGATCCGCCAGGACGCGCCGGCGACCTTGCTGATCGCCTGCTTGAGGACGTCCTCGCTGTCGCCGTTGGCGAAGCTGTTGCGCGCGCCCGGGTTGTCGAAGCCGATCTGCAGCGTCTCGCCGTCGAAGCCGACGATGCGGGCGTTGTTGAGCAGCAGCATCCAGGTCAGGCGGCGGTGCTTGACCGCCTCCAGGATCTGCGGCCACAGCTGGCGGACCGAGGACGGGTCGCCGACCGGGGCGGACGCCTGGGGCTGCGCGGGCGGGGCCGGGGCGTGCTGGGGCGGCGGGGCCTGCTGGACCTGCTGGGCCGCGGGCTGGGGCTGCGCCGCCTGCGGTGCCGGGCGGGCGTCCTGCTGCACGCCGGGCGTGGCGGCCGTCGGCCATGCGCCGGGGCGCGGGGCCGCGGGCGCTTGACCTGCCGGGCTCGCGGCTCCTCCCGCACCGGGGGTGCCGGGGGCGCCGGAGGTGACCGGCCATGCGCCGGGGCGCGGCGCCTGCGGCTCACCGGCGGCCTGGGCTTGAGTCTGGGCCTGGGCCTGGACGGGTTGCGGGGCCTGCGCGGGCGGCGCGGGCTGCTGGTGGGCGGCTGCTGCCGGCTGCGGCGCGGCGGGCTCCGCTGCGGGCGGGGCCTGCGGGGGAGCCTGGAACGGGGCCGAGGCCGGGGCCTGTGCCGGGGTCTGGGGGTGGCCGGGCTCGGGCGCCGGCCGGCCCATCGCCGCACGGGCCGCCGCGGGCCCGCCGGGGGCCCCGCCCTGGGCGGGACCGGGCGCAGCCGGGAAACCGCCGCCCGCGGCCATGGCCCCGGAGGCCACGCCGCGTTCCAGCCGCTCCAGGCGCGCCTGCAACGACCGCTCGTCCTCGTACGCCGCGGGCAGCAGCACCCGGGCGCAGATCAGCTCCAGCTGCAGCCGGGGCGAGGTGGCGCCCCGCATCTCCGTCAATCCTGTGTTGACCAGGTCGGCGGCGCGGCTCAGCTCGGCCGAGCCGAACACCGAGGCCTGGGCCTGCATGCGGTCCAGGACGTCCCGCGGGGCGTCGATCAGCCCCTTCTCCGCCGCGTCCGGGACAGCCGCCAGGATCACCAGGTCGCGGAGGCGTTCCAGCAGGTCGGCGACGAAGCGGCGCGGGTCGTGCCCGCCCTCGACCACGCGGTCCACGATCGAGAAGACCGCCGCGCCGTCGCCGGCGGCGAAGCCGTCGACCACGTCGTCCAGCAGCGTGGCGTCGGTGTAGCCGAGCAGCGCGGTGGCCATGGCGTACGTCACACCGTCGGCGCCCGCGCCGGCCAGCAGCTGGTCCATCACCGACATCGAGTCACGCACCGAGCCGGCGCCGGCGCGTACCACCAGCGGGTAGACGCCGTCCTCGACCTGGATGCCCTCGCGGTCGCACACCTCGGACAGGTAGTCGCGCAGCGTGCCCGGCGGCACCAGCCGGAACGGGTAGTGGTGGGTGCGCGAGCGGATCGTGCCGATGACCTTCTCGGGCTCGGTCGTCGCGAAGATGAACTTGAGGTGCTCCGGCGGTTCCTCGACCACCTTCAGCAGGGCGTTGAAGCCCGCCGAGGTGACCATGTGCGCCTCGTCGATGATGTAGATCTTGTAGCGGCTGCCCGCGGGCCCGAAGAAGGCCTTCTCGCGGAGGTCGCGGGCGTCGTCGACGCCGCCGTGGGAGGCCGCGTCGATCTCGATCACGTCGATCGAGCCCGGCCCGTTCCTGGCCAGGTCGAGACAGGAGCGGCACTCGCCGCACGGCGTGGGCGTCGGCCCCTTCTCGCAGTTCAGGCAGCGGGCCAGGATCCGGGCGCTGGTCGTCTTCCCGCAGCCGCGTGGCCCGCTGAACAGGTACGCGTGGTTGACCCGGTTGTTCCGCAGCGCCTGCTGCAACGGGTCCGTGACGTGCTCCTGCCCGATGACCTCGGCGAAGGTCTCGGGTCGGTAGCGGCGGTACAGGGCGAGTGACACGTCTACGAGCCTATCCGCGCGCACTGACATCGCGCCCCACCCCCGCCCGACGCGGGGCCTCCCCGGCCGCGTTCCCGGCTCCCGGACCGCGCGGGACCCCGTTCGTCCGCCGCGCCCCGGCCACCGTCCGCGGGCCCGTCCCGGCACCGTCCGCGGGCCGCCCGGCACGCCCCGGACATGCGAAGACCCCCCACGTACCCGCCAGAGCCCACCTACCCTTGCTGCCTTCCGGCCCTGGGGGAGTTCAGCGAGATAGCGCCACGTGAGGGGCTGGCCCCCACCCTACCCGATCGGATCACCCGGGATCGAGTTCGCTACCACCCCCCTCGGTCTTGTACTGTTTCCCGCGGAGGATTCGCCTAGAGGCCTAGGGCGCACGCTTGGAAAGCGTGTTGGGGGCAACCCCTCACGAGTTCGAATCTCGTATCCTCCGCCAGTGCCTCACCGGGCACGACGTACGAAGGGCCCCACCGCAAGGCGGGGCCCTTCGACGTTGTCCGTCTCAGTTGGTGCCCGGCGGTTCCCAGAGCGCGTCGCCGACCTGCTGCGCGACCTTCCGCAGCAGCGTCCCCGTGACGTGCATGTACCGGGCCCGCATCCGTGCCGCTCCCCCAGGCTCCCAACCCATGATCGCGTCGACCACGACGTCTGGAACGCCGAGGATCAGCAGCACGGTTGCAGCAGTGTGGCGAGCGTCATGGAGCCGACCGTCCCGCACCCCCGCGTCCCGCAGCAGTCGCTTCCACACGTGGTAGTCAGTGTTCGGGCTGAGGGGCCCACCGGTCGGCGAGGCGAAGACGTACCCCTTGCCCTGCCATTCGACCCCGGCCGCGGCCTGCTCCCTTGCCTGCTCCTCCCGGTGCTGGCGCAAGAGCTTGATCAGCGGATCGGGCAGGCCGACCGTGCGCCGCCCGGCACGGGACTTGGTGCGGAGATTGAACGAAAACCAAAAGGAAATCCTTTATTACCGGGCTATACGAGGGTGGTCACCGCAGAAGATCGCCGCCATGATCGGCAAGACAGACCGCAAT
>WRCZ01000179.1 GCA_009783685.1 Actinomycetes bacterium | reverse complement strand
CAACGCGCAGCGAGAGGCAGCCCGGACACCACCCCCGGATGGGGGGCGGGCGACGTTTACATGGACGGGGCAAGGCGGTGTCCTGAAGGGGCCCCCAGGTCCGCCCACACCCCCACCGTCGGAACGGCGGCGCCCCGCCGCCAAGGAAGCGGAGCCATGGTCTCTCTGACCCCACGTCACGCCCGCCGCGCAGGCAGGCTCGCGCCACCGAACGACCACGCCCGCCGCGCGGGCACGGTCGCGCGCCCGAACGACCACACCCGCCGCGCAAGCACGACCCCCCGCACCCCAGGAAAATCCCGCGCGGCCACCGCGATTGGCGGAACACTCGCCGCTCTCCTGATGAGCGTCGTACCCGCAGCCGTACTCCCCGCCGGCCAGGCACACGCGGCAAGCGCGATCTGCAACAACTACTGCGACGGCCGCGACCCGTCCGCCGCCCCCTCCGAGCGCGTCCCCGTGAGCACGTCGATCTACTCCCGCAGCATTCAACTCCACATAGATGACAACGATGCCATGGGCTGGGCCAGCATCGACAACGGCAACCCGGGCGACGAGGTCTGGCTCGACCGGTCCTTCGACGGGGGCGCCACCTGGGCCTCCGGGAGCAAGCTCGGGGACACCTCGACGCCGTCCGGATCCCGCGGCTGGCGCACCCTGATGTACAACGTGGACGACTGGAACAACACCGGCGTCGGCGCCCTCCGCGCGTGCGGGAAGGCCGGCGACCGCCCGGAGATCGCGTGCACCGCCTGGGCCCGGTCCAACTGGAACGCGTGGAGCCCGAGCACCGCCGCGGCCACCACGCTGATGATGAGCTGGGACCGCGGCACCGGCCTGTTCGGCGGCGACGGCTGGTGGACCGCCGCCAACGCCCTGACGTCCGTGATCGACAACATCCGCACCAGCGGCATGCCCAGCTACAAGTACGCCGTCTCCCGCACGTACGACCTCAACGTCAACGCGCGCGAGGGCAGTTTCCGCAACGACTACCTCGACGACACCGGATGGTGGGGGCTGGCCTGGGTCGACGCCTACGACCTGACCGGTGACAGCCGCTACCTGAACACCGCACGCGCCGACGCGGACCACATGTTCGCGTACTGGAACGGGACCTGCGGCGGCGGCGTGCAGTGGAACGAGACCAACGCCTACAAGAACGCGATCACCAACGAGCTGTACCTGGAGCTGAACGCGGCCCTGCACAACCGCATCTCCGGCGACTCGGTCTACCTGGGCCGCGCGCAGAGCGAGTGGTCGTGGTTCCAGGCCAGCGGGATGATCAACTCCTCGCACATGATCAACGACGGGCTCAACGGCAGTTGTGCCAACAACGGTCAGCCCACCTGGACGTACAACCAGGGCGTGGTGCTCGGCGGCCTCACCGAGCTGTACAAGGCCACCGGCGACAGCGGCCTGCTGACCACCGCCCGCACCCTGGCGAACGCCTCGACGACCGCGTCCGCCATCAACTCCTCGGGCGTGCTGCACGAACCGGGCGAGTCGGACGCGTGCAACAACGACGGCGCGTCGTTCAAGGGCGCGTACATCCGCGGCCTGCGCGACCTGGACAAGCAGCTGTCCGACCACCCGTACAACGGCTACCTGGACACCCAGGCGAACGCGGCGCACGCCAACGACCGCAACGCCCTGGACTCCTACGGACCGCACTGGAACGGCCCGTTGACCGGCACCGGCTACGGCTGCCAGCAGAGCGCGCTGGACGCGCTCACCGCGTCCGAGGCCACCTGATCGGGTCCCCGGAGGATCCGCTGCCGTGAAAGGCCGCCGCCCGCCCCGGAGTTCCGGGGCGGGCGGCGGTCCTGTGCGGGGTGCCGCGGCAGACGCTCAGCCGATGGAGACGGCGAACACGTGGATGCCGCTGTCGTTCGGCAGCGTCACCAGCGCGACCGTCTTGGACGGGTCGAGCGCGCCGCCGGTGGTGTAGAGGCTGACCGCGTGGTTGCCGAGGGTGTCGGTGGGCGGTCGGTTCCAGTTGGCGGTGGTGACCGCCAACTGGCTGTTGCCGCTGGCCTTGTTGCTGTACCAGTCGGGGAAGTCCACCGCGACGTTCGCGGTCGTCCCGTCGGTGTACGTGACGGTGACCGTGCCGGAGTGCGCCGAGCTGATGCCGGTGCCCAGCAGCCCGATCCTGCTCCCCTGCCCGGAGACCCGGATCGCCTGCCCGGCGGCGGCGACGTTGTCGGGCCGGCCCGGCTGGGTGTTCGGCCAGGCGTAGGTCAGGCCGTTCGCGGTGACCTGCGCGCCGGGCGTGTAGCCGACCGCGGCCAGCTGGGTGGCGGACAGGCTGTAGCCGCCCGGGTCCAGCTTGCCGGTGCTCGGGTCGCTGTCGGCGCTGATCCCGGCGTTGTTGAACGCGGCGGCCACCGACGCGTACGGCACGGTGGTGCCGGCCGTGGCGCTGCGCGACTGGCTGCCGCCCAGGTCGTACGCCGCGGTGCCGGTGAACGCGGCCGCGCCCGGGGTGGCGCCGGCCGGCGCGGTGACCTTCCAGGTGGTGGTGGCGGTGCCGTGCGGGCCGACGGCCGGCACGGTCGTGGAGGAGCCGGCCGCGGGGGTCGCGGTCCAGCCGTCCGGCACGGTCAGCCCGAGGCGCAGGCCGGCGGCGGTGAAGTCACCGTTGTTGGTGAACTTCGTGGTGACCGTCTGGGTGCTGCCCGCGTCGGTGGTGGTCGGCGCACCGACCGCGACGGACTGCACGCCGATGCTCTTGTGCACGGTGACGGCCGTGGTCAGCGGGGTGTCCGCCGAGGACTCGCCGACGTACAGCGGGTAGCGGCCGTCGAGCACCGTCCAGTCGTGGGCGCTGCTGTCCCACACCCGCAGGTCGTCGGCGCGGAGGGTGAGCTGCACCGTCCTGGTCTGACCGGGCTTGACGGTGACCTTGCCGAACGTGGCGAGCGTCTTGGGCGGTTCACCGGAGCCCGCGGGGTGGCCGAGGTAGAGCTGGACCACGTCGGAGCCGGTGCGCCGGCCGGTGTTGGTGACGTCGACGGACACGTTCACCGGCGCGCTGCCGTCGGGGGCGACGGTGAGGACGCCGGGCGCGGCCCGCAGGTTCGACAGCCGGAAGGAGGTGTACGCCAGGCCGTAGCCGAAGGGGAACAGCGGGGTCTGGTTCTCCTGCTGGTACCAGCGGTAGCCGACCTCCAGGCCCTCGCTGTAGGTGTAGACGCCGTTGACGGCCGGGTAGCGGCCGGGGGCGGCGGCGGTGGGGGTCTGGGTGTCGCTGGTCGGGAAGCTGACCGGCAGCCGGCCGCCGGGCTCGGCGTCGCCGGTGAGCAGCGCGGCGAGCGCGTTGCCGTCCTCCTGGCCCGGGTACCACATGTCGAGGACCGCGGGGACGTCGGACAGCCACGGCATCAGCACCGGGGCGCCGGCCCTGACGACCACGACGGTGCGGGGGTTGGCGGCGGCGACGGCCCGGATCAGGTCGTCCTCGTTGCCGGGCAGCGCGAGGGTGGTGCGGTCCGAGCCCTCGCTGGAGGAGTCGCCCACGACGACGATCGCGGCGTCGGCCTTGGCGGCCGCGGCGGCCGCGGCCTGCAGGGTCGGGTCGGGCACGCCGGGCGCGGACCAGCCGATGGAGACCGAGGCGCCGCCGGCGTTCTCGTAGTACTCCACCTTCAGGCTGTGCGGCTCGCCCGCGGTCAGCTGCACCGGGGTGCTCTTGACGGTGCTGACGCCGTGGTCGCTCCAGTTGTCGGCGATCAGCTTGCCGTCGAGGTAGATCCGGCTGCCGTCGTCGCTGGTGGCGGCGAAGGTGTACGCGGCCGTGGCGGGCGCGGTGACGGTGCCGGTCCAGCGGGCCGAGAAGCCGTCGACGGGCACCGACGGGTCGGGCGAGCCGGTGCCCCAGTCGAAGTCGATGGTGCTGTCGCTGCGGGTCAGCACGGGGGTGCCGGAGAGCGTCTTGTTGGCGAAGTACTCGCCCTGCAGGCCGCTCAGCGCGGACGCCGGGATCGGCGGGAAGCCGCTGCCCTGGCCGGCCTTGACCGCGGTGATGTCGACGCCGGAGCCGAGCCGGGCGCGCAGCCCGGTCAGCGGGTCGACCTTCTTGTACGGGGTGACCGCGGAGCTGCCGCCGCCGCCGGTGATCGCGGTGTCGGCGTTGGGGCCGATGACCGCCAGCGAGCTCAGCTTGGAGGTGTCCAGCGGCAGGGTGGCGTGGTCGTTCTTCAGCAGGACGCTGCCGTCCTCGGCGGCCTGCCGGGCGAACGCGCTGTCCGCCTCGTAGTCCACGGTGGGCGGGGGCTTGGGGTCGAACAGCCCGGTGCGGAACTCCAGTCGCAGGATGCGGCGGGCCGCCTCGTCCAGCACGGACTGCGGGACCTGCCCGGCGGCGACGGCGGCCGGAAGCTGCTGGAAGTAGGTGGTGCCGCTGAACTCCTGGTCGAGGCCGGCGAGCGCGGAGGCGACGGTGGAGTGGTTGGCCGGGTAGTCGGTGTCGACGACGCCGTCGAACTTCCAGGTGTCGACCAGGATGTCCTTGAGGATCTGCGCGTTCTCGCACGCGTAGGTCCCGTTGACCTTGTTGTACGCGCACATCACGGACCACACGTGGGCGTCCTTGACCGCCTTCTCGAAGGCGGGCAGGTAGATCTCGTGCAGGGTCCGCTCGTCGATGTTCGAGCTGGAGGTGGTGCGGGCGTTCTCCTGGTTGTTGCCGGCGTAGTGCTTGACCTGCGCGCCGACGCCCTGCGCCTGGATGCCCTCGATCTCGGACGCGGCGATGCCGCCGGCCAGTTGGGGGTCCTCGCCGAACGTCTCGAAGTCGCGGCCGCCGAGCGGGGTGCGGACGATGTTCACCATCGGCCCGTAGATCACCTGGTACCCGCGGGACTTGGCCTCCGTGCCCATCACCGTGCCGTACTGGCGGGCGAGTTCGGTGTCGAAGGAGGCGGCGAGGGAGACCGGGGAGGGCAGGGCGGTGGACGGCTGGCCGTCGCGGACGCCGCCGGGCCCGTCGGTGAAGCTCATTCCGGGGATGCCCAGCCGGTCGACGCCGGGGGTGTAGCCCGTGGCGTGCGAGCCGGCCGGCTTGCCGACGGCCGTCATCAGGCCGGCCTTCTCGGCGTTGGTCATCTGCTGGAGGAGCAGGTCGATCCGCTGCTCCACGGGGAGCGTGGTGTCCAGCCAGGGCCGGGCGGCGGCGCCCCCGGCGGTGTCGGTTCCAGAACCGCTTCCGGCGGCAGCGGGCACTGCCAGGGGTATGGCCAGTGCGGCGGCTGCTGCTGCCGCGACGGCCAGACGGGCCATGCGCATGCGACTCTCCAATATTCGTCCGCGGTGCGGGTTCACAGGATGAACGCAAACGAGTCGCAGTCTGCGCGTGAGCCGACACTGCGTCAAGAACTTGAACGCAATTCCCGTGGCTGAACGTTCGCGTTTCTACTTCCGCAAGTGCGGGGCCAGGGTGCTCCGGTCGCGGGGCCGCCGGGAAGGGCCGCAGGTGGCGTAGGGAAATCCCTAGAGCTGGGCGGCTGGGGTTACCGGCGGGTCGGCTCGGGCCCAGACTCTCGGGGCGTCCCGGTGGTTTCCCCCACCGGGCGTCGGACCTCGCCCCCCACTCCCGGCACCGGCCCTTCGGACCGCGGCGCCGCCACGAGAGGAACCGATGCAACGATGAGACGACCGATGAGACGCCGACGGCTGCTGCCCCTGCTGGCGGCCGCGGGCGCCGCGGGACTGGTCGTGACCGCGAGCGTCGCGGGCGTCGCCCAGGCCGGGACGCGGACCGCGGCACCGGCTGCGGCCTGCACGCCCGGCCAGGTCGTGGCCAACGGCGGTTTCGAGAACGGGACTTCCCCCTGGACGAGCTCCAGCGGCGTGATCACCAGCGGCGGCGGCCAGAGCGCGCACGGCGGCAGCCGGTTCGCCTGGCTGGACGGCTACGGCTCGGCGCACACCGACACCCTGTCGCAGGCGCTGGCGATCCCGGCCGGCTGCGGCACCGCCACCCTCACCGTGTGGCTGCACGTCGACACCGCCGAGACCACCACCACGACCGCCTACGACACGCTCACCGCGAAGCTCGGCGGCACCACCCTGGCCACCTACTCGAACCTGGACGCCCGCACCGGCTACGTCCAACGCACCTTCGACGTCTCGTCGTTCATCGGGCAGAACGCCACCCTGTCCTTCACCGGCACCGAGGACTCCGGCCTGCAGACCAGCTTCGTCGTCGACGACGTGGCGCTCGACACCTCCGGCGACGGCGGCACCACCCCGCCCACCACGCCACCGACCACTCCCCCGACGACCCCGCCGGCCGCCGACAGCACGCGCACCCCCGCGTCCCCGGCCTACACGGTGAACCTCACCAGCGACACGGCCGGCACCACGTGGACCGGGCACGAGAGCGTCACCTTCACCAACGCCTCCGCCGCGCCGCTGGGCGACGTCTACCTGCGGCTGTGGGACAACTACCACGGCAGCTGCCCCTCCACCCCGATCACTGTGACGAACGTGACCGGCGGCACCCCGTCGGCGCTGTCCGTGGGCTGCACTGCCCTGGACGTGGCCCTGCCGACCCCACTGCAGCAGGGCCAGAGCGGCACGATCGGGTTCGACCTGCGGATCGTGGTGCCCAGCGGTGCCGACCGGTTCGGGCACGACGGGGCGTTCGCGTTCCTCGGCAACGCCCTCCCGGTGCTGGCGATCCGCGACGGCTCGGGCTGGCACCTGGACCCGTACACCAACAACGGCGAGTCCTTCTACTCGCTGGCCGCCGACTTCCGCGTCACGCTCGACCACCCGTCGAACCTGCTCGTGCCGGCCACCGGCACCTCGGTGGACACCCCCGGCGCGGCCGGCCGCACGGTCACCACGGCGACCGCCGCCAAGGTCCGCGACTTCGCCTGGGCGGCCGGGGCGTTCAGCAAGGTGTCGGGCACCTCACCGGGCGGCGTGCCGGTCAACGTGTACGCGGTGAGCGGGATTTCGGCCGCCAGCGCGCAGTCGATGCTCAGCACCGCCGAGTCCGCGATCGACGCCCACGCGGCCCGCTTCGGCGCCTACCCCTACGGCGAGGTCGACGCGGTGCTCGACAACAACTTCTGGTTCGGCGGCATGGAGTACCCCGGCTTCGTGCTGGACCTGGTGAGCACCAACGCGCTCACCCACGAGCTCGGCCACCAGTGGTTCTACGGGATCGTCGGCGACGACGAGTACAACAGCCCCTGGCTGGACGAGGCGTTCACCGACTACGCCACCGACCTCGCCGAGGGCAAGACCGGCTCCGGCTGCTGGAACAGCGTCGCCTGGCAGTCCTCCGCCGAGAAGATCACCAACTCGATGGCGTACTGGGACGCGCACTCCTCGCGGTACTCCACCGTCGTCTACGGCTACGGCAAGTGCGCGCTGCACGACCTGCGCCGGCTGATCGGCGACAGCGCGATGAGCACGCTGCTGCACGACTACGCCCAGTCCCACTGGTACGGGGTTTCCACCACCGCGGAGTTCAAGGCCGCGGCCCAGGCGGCGACCAGCACGGACCTGACGTCCTTCTGGACCCAGCACCGGATCGACGGGTAGCGCCCGGGGCCGCGCCCCGCCGGGATCGCCTGCGGCCCGCCCCGGACGCCGTCCCGTCCCCCGAACCGCCCCGCCCGGCAGGTCCCCCACGCTGCCGGGCGGGGCGCACCACTTCCCGGAACGCCCTCCCTGTCAACGGGCTTGGCGTTTCCTGTGGCGCCATTGACCGGCGGCCCGCGCCTTCCGACACTGGGATCACCCGCCCCACTTGTCAGGAGCACGATCGGCCGGCCGCCGCATGCCGCCGAACGGGCCGGATCCGGAAGGACCCGGGATGACCGAAGCGACGGGCCCCACCCCGTACAGCGCCCCCGAGCCGCGGGGCACCACAGGCAGGGCCTCCGCGCCGCCGGGACCCGCGGGAGGCACTCCCGCGCCACCGGGACCCGGGGAAGGCACCCCCGCCCCACCGGGACCCGGGGAAGGCACCCCCGCCCCACCGGGACCCGGGGAAGGCACCCCCGCCCCACCGGGACCCGCTGGCGGCACCCCCGCCGCCCCACCGGCGGCACGCACCGATCGCGTCCCCCTGCCGCAGGGGACGGCCGAAACCGTCTCCGAACCACCGGAGTTCACGGACGGCCAGAGCCGCTGGCTGCTCGCCTCCGTCTCCGGGGCGCTCGCCGACGCCGCCTCCGCCGCCCGCCGCCGCGGCGCCCCCGCGGTCGCCGCCCGGCTCGCCCAACTCGCCGCGGACCACGCCCCGTCCGGCGGGCAGGTGCCCGGCGTCGAGCTCGGCCTCGCCGCCGCCGAGGACGCCGTCGCGGCCGGCGACTACCCGCTCGCCCGGCGCCTCGCCCACCAGGTGCTCGCCAGGACCGAGCGGCCGGCCGACCGCGTCCGCGCCTGGATCGTCGTGGTCGACTCCAGCGGGCAGGCCATGGCCGAGATCGCCGACGTCTTCCCGCAGGCGCTCCGGGACGCCCGCGACGACCCCGAACTGCTGGCCCGCCTCCACTACCGGCTGGCCTGGCGGGCCTGGATGGTGTCGGGGTCCGCGCCCAAGGCCCTTGACCACGCGGCGCGTTCCGCGGTCCTGGCGCGCGCGGCCGGCGACCGCCGCACGGAGACGCTCGCGCTCACCCAGCAGGCCGCGCTGGAGTTCTACCTCGGGCGGCCCGAGGCCGAACGCACCCTCGCCGACGCCCTGGCCGCGCCCCAGGACCCGCACGTGCTCTTCGACCACAACGGCCCGGTGTTCCTCAAACACCGCCGACACCTGCTGCACGACCGCACCGACGAGGCGCGCACCGAGCTGCGCGCGCTCATCTACACGGTGCGGTACCGGGGTTCGGCCGAGAGCCTGTGCCAGTGCCTGTCCGGGCTCGCCCAGGTGGAGATCCTGCGCGGGCGGTGCGCGCGGGCCCTGGACCTGGCGCAGCAGTGCCTGGAGGTGACCGAGCGGGCCGGTCTGAGCGAGGGGCCCGCCTGGTACGCGGTCGCCCTCGCGGAGGCGGCCGGCGGCAGCGCCGAACGCGCACTGGCCGCGGCCGAACGGGCGCGACGGCACAGCGAGGACGACGACGACCAGCTGTTCCTGCCGCGCGCCCTGCACGCCGAGGGCCATGTGCGGCTGCTCCGCGGGGAGACGGCGGAGGCGGTACGGGCGCTGCGGCGCGCCCGGCGGCTCGAACTCGCCCAGGGCCAGGGCGATCCCGCCGTGCGGCGCTGGCACGGCGACCTGGTCGAGGCGCTGGTCGCGGCCGGCCGCACGGAGGAGGCGGCGGTCGTGCTCGCCGAGACGCGGACGCAGGCGGTGCGGCTGGGGCGGCGCGGGGTGCTGGCCGTTCTCGACCGCTGCGGGGCGCTGGTCAGCGCGTCGCGGGGTGAACTGGACGTCGCGTTCGTGCAGTTGGGCCGGGCGCTGGCCGGGCTGGCGGCCGTTCCCTATCCCCTGGAGGAGGGGCGGACCCGGCTCGCCCTGGGCCGCGTGCATCTCCTTGCGGGTGATGGCGCGGCGGCGCGGGCCGCCTTCACCGAGGCGGTGCGGGTGTTCACGCGGTGCGGGGCGGGGCCGTGGCGCGAGGTCGCTCTCGCGGAGGCCGACGCGTTGGCCCTTCCCGGGCGGGGCTCGGGCGGGCCCGACGGGGCGGGCGGGCCGGGCGGGCCCGCTCTCGATCGGCTCACCCCCGTGGAGCGGCGGGTCGCCCTTCTCGTCGCCCGAGGGGCCACGAACCGGGAGACGGCCGAGGCGCTGTCCGTCAGCGTGAAGACGGTTGAGGCGGCGCTCACGCGGACGTACCGGAAGCTGGGGTTGAGGTCGCGGGTGGCACTCACCCGCACATTTCTCACTCCGTGAGGGTTCGCCGTCTCTCCTCGCCCTTGGCCGGGCCCCGCTTCCCCCTCTCCGGGGCTCGCCCCCCGTGTCCCTCGGCGTGCGGGCTGCCCCCGGGCACCGCTGCCGACGTGCGGCCCATTCCCCGCGCCCCTTGCGGGATCCGGGGTGCCCCCGGGTGTGCGTTGCCGGCTGCGCCGTGCGTTGTGGCTTGTCGCGCAGTTCCCCGCGCCCCTTCGGAGTCCGGGCTGCCCCTGGCCTGCGTTGCCGGGTGCGCCGCCGTCGTGGTTGTTCGCGCAGTTCCTCGCGCCCCTTGCGATGCATGTTCGGTGGGT
>WRCZ01000178.1 GCA_009783685.1 Actinomycetes bacterium | reverse complement strand
TCGCACCTGCGGCCCGCGGTGGACCTCGACACCCTCTGCGGGCCGGACGGCCTGGTCCGCACGGTCTGGGGCGACGAGGGCGGCGCCGTCCTCACCGGCTGCCATGTCGCCTCCCCCGCCGCGGAGTTCACGCTGCGGCCGCACCCGGGCCCGGCCGACGACCCGGCCGCGGTGCGGCAGGGCGCCGACTGGTCCGCGCGCGGCCGGCGCGCGGTGTTCGTCTCCGCCTACAGCCCGGGCCTGAGCCCGGTCCGCTCGCTGCGGCTGGACGGCACCACCCTCACCGTCGGCCTCGTCGACGGGACCACCGACCACCACCACCTGGGAGAGTGACGCGACGTGCTGCTTCTCGACGGCCGGCTCGACACCCTGCGGGCCGAACTGCGGACCGTGCGCGCCGCGCAGTGGCGGCGCCTGTACGAGCAGTGCGACTGGTACCGCGGCCAGACCCCGCCGGCCGAGCACCCCACCGCCAGCATCACCTACTTCGGCCCGGCCGCCGCCAACCTCGCGCTGGCGTACCGGCTCACCGGCCGCCGCGGCTACCTGGAGGAGTGCTGGCGCTGGATCTCCGCCTGCGCGGCCTATCCGCACTGGGGCAAGGCCCACATGCCCGACCACGACCTGGACGCCGGATGGCTGCTGCACGGGCTGTCCCTCGCGTACTCCTGGCTCGGTGACGACCTCGACGCCGAACGGCGGGCGCTGCTGCGGGAGAAGCTGGAGCTGCAGGGCGGCCGGCTGTGGGAGTACGTCCGGGAGAACAAGGGCACCTGGTGGACGGACGCCTACTGGCAGAACCACAACTGGATCTGCTGGACCGGGCTGGCGGCCGCCGGCTACGCCCTGGGCCGCGACGACTGGACGGCCGCGGCCCGCGCGAACCTGGAGACGGTGCTGTCCGCGCTGCCCGCGGACGGCTCGGACTCCGAGGGCGTCGTGTACTGGCGGTACGGGGTGCCCTGGCTGGCGGTCCACGCCGACCTGGTGCAGCACGCCGAGGGCGACGACCTGTTCAAGGGCTGCGACTTCCTGCGCAACACGGTCTTCTGGCGGCTGCACCAGTCGGCCGGCGGCACCTTCGAGGAGAACATCGACCACGGCGACTGCCACGACCGCCGCAGCGGCCACAGCGTCGCCCTCTACTACCGGCTGGCCGCCGCCTACGCCGACCCCGCGGCGCAGTGGCTCGGCGGCCTCGTCGCCGGCACGCACTTCTGGCGCGAGGCCTACGCGTCGGGCGTGCGGCCCGGCGTGATGCCCGAGGCGTACCTCGAACTCCTGTGGTACGACCCGCAGATCCCCGAGCGCGCTCCGGGCGCGCAGACCCCGACGACGGCGTACTTCCCGGACCTCGGCCAGATCAGCGCCCGCACCGGCTGGGACGCCTCGGCCACCGTCGTCAGCTTCAAGTCCGCGCCCGGCGGCGGCCACCGCGCCTGGGAGGAGGGTGAGCGGCTGCGGCGCGAGAGCGGGTGGGACGCGGCCAGCGCCGGCCACCACCACCCCGACGCCGGGGCGTTCGTGATCGCCTCCCGCGGCGCGTTCCTGGCCGTCGACGAGGGCTACAGCAACCGCAAGCGCGCCGCGCACCACAACCTCGTCCTGGTCGACGGCCGGGGCTGGGCCGACGAGGACCGCTACCACGTCTACCAGGGCATCCCGTACGAGCGGCGGCCGCGGCTGCGGGACGTGCTGGCCGACGGGGGGTTCGCGCACGCGACGAGCGAGACGGCCTGCATGTTCCCCGCGGACCTGGGGGTGACGAGGCTGGACCGCACGCTGGCCGTCACCCCGCTCGGCCGGGTGGTGGTCCTGGACCTGCTGGCAGCGCGGGCCCCGCGCGCCTGGACGTTCGTGCTGCACGCGGACTGGCCGGCCGAGGCGCTCGGCGACGACGGCTACCTGCTGGCGTCCGGCCCGGCCCAGGCCCGCCTGACCCGGCTGGCACCGCAGGAGGTGCGCGCGGCGCAGGGACCCACCGCGGTCGAGGCGAACCCGACGTCCAGCACCCCGAGCCTGCGCATCGACAAGACGCTCCAGACGCTGAGCGTGACCACGGACCGCCGTCCGGAGGCCGCGTTCCTCCATGTCGTCGAGTGCGGGGACGCGTTCGAGCCGGCGCCGGCCGCGGCGGAGCGGCTGGAGGCGGCCGAGGGGTGGGCGGTACGGGTCGGCCGCGGCGCGGACGAGGAGACCGTCCTGCTCGCGCCGCTCACCCGCCGCATCGACGCGGCGGGCGTCCGGGCACAGGCCGCGGCCGTGATCCTGTCCGGCGGCCGCACCGCGGTCGTCGGGGCGCGCGCGGTCGAGGTGGACGGGCGCCGGCTGCTGGACTCCGCCGACCCCGTCACCCGGGTCATGGCCTGACGGACCGCCCGCGCGGCGGGCGGCAGGCACCAACCACCGAGTACGAGCAGGAGGAACCATGGACGGCTGGGAGCGCAAGGCACTGCGGGCGGCGGAGTTCGTCGCGTACCCGGCGCTGGCCGGGGCGGCGTTCTGCGTGCTGGCGCTGGGCGTCGTCACGTGGCTGCCGGCCCTCGCGGCGGCGGCGCACGCGCTTCAGGACTGGCGGAGCGAGGGGTCGGGGCGGCCGTTCACCGCGACGCTGCGGGCCTTCCCGGGCTACTGGCGGCGGTTGCGGCGCGAGTCGCTGGCCGGCACCGCGGTGCTGGTGGTCTGCGCGGCCGACGCCGCGTTCCTGCTGGAGCACCGCGGGCCCGCGCTGGCGCTGCTGCCCGTGCAGGTGGTGCTGCTCGCCGCAGCCGTCGTCTACGGGCTGGCGCTGGCCACCGTGGCGGCCGTCGAACCCGACGCCGGCTCCGGGCAGTTGCGGCGCGCCGCCGCCGTGTTCGCCTTCGGCTCGCCCCGGCGCACCCTCGGTCTGGCGGCGGCCGCAGTGGTGCTGCCGGTGGCGGTGCTGCCCGTACCGCTCGGCCCGCTCCTCCTCGGCCCGACGCTGCCGCTGATGGCCGCTCTCTCGGTCGCCGCCCCGGCCCCGCGCCCCGGCCACCCGTCGGCCCCGCTGCCCGCCCCGGCCCGCTGACCCGCGGCGGCGCCCATCCCCCGCAGACTCCGGTGCGCCGCGGCCCCCGGGCCGCCGCGCCGGGTGCACCACCGCACGCGCACGCCACCGCTCACGCGACTGGAAGGTGTCACCTCCATGGACTCCAAGCGCCCGCACCCCCGCACCCGCCGACTCCGCGGCAAGCGGACCCTCGCCACCGCAGCAGTAGTGGCCGCCGGCCTGGCCTGCCTGGCGGCACCCGGCGCCGCCCAGGCCGCCCCGGCCGCCCAGGCGCCGGCCGCCGGCGGCCGGGCCACCGCCGCCGGCCCCGTACCCGCGGACATCCTGGACCTCGGCAACTGGAAGGAGACCCTGCCCACCGGGTCCGCAGGCCACCCCACCGAGATCACCCAGCCCGACCTCGCGACGTTCTCGGCCGACCCCTACTTCACGGTGACCGCGGCCGGCGACGGCGTGCAGTTCCGCGCCCCCGTCGACGGCGTCACCACCAGCGGTTCGGGCTACCCGCGGTCGGAGCTTCGGGAGATGACGGACGGCGGTACCGGGAACGCCGCCTGGTCGACCACGTCCGGGACCCACACCCTCACCGTGCACGAGGCGTTCACCCACCTGCCGAACGACAAGCCGCAGGTGGTGGGCGCCCAGATCCACGACGCCAGCGACGACATCACGGTGTTCCGCCTGGAGGCCACCGACCTCTACATCACCGACGGCAACACCACGCACTACAAGCTGGTCACCGCCGACTACCGGCTCGGCACGGTCTACGAGGCCAAGTTCGTCGTGAGCGGCGGCCAGATCAGGGCGTACTACAACGGCACCCTGGAGGCCACGATCTCCGACAGCGGCTCCGGCAACTACTTCAAGACCGGCGCCTACACGCAGGCCAACTGCACCAACTCCTCGCCCTGCGACGCCTCCAACTACGGGGAGGTGACCGTCTACGACGTGACGGTCAGCCACACCTGACCCCCTCGCGGAGTGGGCGAGCACCGGGCCGGCCCGCGCATGCGCGGGCCGGCCCGGCCGCCGCTCAGGCCAGGAAGGCGTCCAGGGTGATCGGCAGGTCGCGGACGCGGACGCCGGTGGCGTTGTGGGCGGCGTTGGCGATCGCGGCCGCGGTGCCGACGATGCCGATCTCCCCGATGCCCTTGGACCCCATCGGATTGACGTGGGGGTCGTCCTCGTCGATCCAGGAGACGTCGAGGGAGCCGATGTCGGCGTGGGCCGCGATGTGGTACTCGGCGAGGTCGTGGTTGGCCACCTGGCCCAACTGCGCGTCCATGTAGCTGTGTTCGTGCAGCGCCATGGACAGCCCCATCGTCATGCCGCCGCGCAGCTGCGAGCGGGCCGTCTTGGGGTTGATGATGCGGCCGGCCGCGAACACGCCGACGAGCCGGGGCACCCGGACCTCGCCAGTGTCAGCGTCTACCCGGACCTCCGCGAACTGGGCGCCGAAGGCGTACATGGCGTACCGCTCGGTGTCCGGGTTCTCGCCCGTGTCGCCGGTGGCCTCGGCGCCCTCCGGCGGCTCGTGCCCGTACCGGTCGCGCAGTTCCTCCGCGGCGTGCACCACGGCCGAGCCCCAGCAGGTCATGCCCGACGAGCCGCCGGCGACGGTGGCGCGCGGGAACGCGGTGTCGCCGATCCGCAGGTCCACCCGCTCGACGGAGACGTCCAGCGCGTCGGCGGCGATCTGGGTGAGCGCCGTCCAGGTGCCGGTGCCCAGGTCGGCGGCGCCGATCGACACCGTGTAGCGGCCGTCGGCGCCGGCCCGGATCCGGGCACTCGACCCGGGCATCCAGAAGACGGGGTAGACCGACGCGGCCACGCCCAGCCCGACCAGGGCGCCGTCCTCGCGCCGTGACCTGGGCGCGGGGTGGCGCCGCTCCCAGCCGATGCGCCGCGCTCCCTCGCGCAGGCACGCCACGAGGTTGCGGCTGGAGAAGGGCCGGCCGGTCTCGGGGTCGGCCGCCGGCTCGTTGCGGACGCGCAGCTCGACCGGGTCGAGCCCGCAGGCGTCGGCCAGTTCGTCCATCGCGACCTCGGCGGCGAACATGCCCGGGCACTCCCCCGGTGCCCGCATCCAGGACGGGACGGGGACGTCGAGCCGCGCCAGCCGGTGGGTGGTGCGGCGGTTCGGGGCGGCGTACATCATGCGGGCGGCGACGGCGGTCTGCTCGGCGAACTCCTTGATCCGCGAGGTCTGGGAGACCGCGTCCACGCTGATCGCGTCCAGCCGGCCGTCGAGGTCGGCGCCGAGCCTGATGTGCTGGACGGTGGGCGTGCGGTAGCCGGCGAGGAAGAACAACTGCTGCCGGGTCAGGGCGAGTTTGACCGCCCGGCCGGGCAGCACGAGGGCCGCCATCGAGGCGAGCACCACATGCGCGTGCGCCGTGCCCTTCGAGCCGAAGCCGCCGCCGACGTGCGGCGAGACCACGCGCACCTGCTCCGCGTCCAGGCCGAACAGCGGGGCCACCGCCGCGCGGACCGCGTACACGCCCTGCGTCGAGTCGTACAGGGTGAGGGCGCCGTCGGCCCAGACCGCGACGGTGGTGTGCGGCTCCATCGGGTTGTTGTGGCACATCGCGGTCGTGTAGGTCCGGTCCACCGTCACGGGCGCCGCGGCCAGGGCCGCTTCGACGTCGCCCTGCGCGGTGTCGGTCGCGTACCCGCCGTTGACGCTCTCGGGGGCGTACAGGTCGTCGCGGTCGGCCCGCAACTCGACATCGTGCGGCTGCTCGTCGTAGGTCAGGCGCACCAGGCCGGCCGCGTACCGGGCGGTCTCCGTGGTCGTGGCGACCACGCCGCCCACCAGCTGCCCGCGGAAGGCCACGCGGTCGTCCTGAAGGATCGCCAGCTCCGCGTCGCCGGTGCCGGCCAGCCGCGGGGCGTTGCGGTGGGTGAGGACGGCCAGGACCCCGGGCACGGCCTCGGCCGCCGCGGTGTCGATGCCGGTGACGCGGCCGGCGGCCACGGTGGCCTGGACCGGGTGGAGGTGGGCGGGCTCGGCGAACGGCTGCTCGTAGGCGTAGCGGGCGGTCCCGGTGACCTTGGCGGTCCCGTCGAGCCGGTCGAGCGGCGTGCCCATGGCCCGGGCGGTGAGGCGCGCTCGGGTCTGGGTCATCGCGGTGTCCCCCCGGCCAGCTCGCGCAGGGTCGCCACCAGGGTGTTGCGGGCCAGCGGGACCTTGAACGCGTTGCCGTCGAGCGGCCGCGCGGCGGCGAGTTCGGCCTCGGCGGCCCGCCGGAAGTTCGCCTCGGTGGCCGGCCCGCCGCGCAGTGCCCGTTCCGCCACGACCGCCCGCCAGGGCTTGGGCGCCACCCCGCCGAGCGCGATGCGGACGTCGTCCACCCGGCCGTCGCGCACGACGAGCACGGCGGCGACCGAGACCAGCGCGAAGGCGTAGGAGGCCCGGTCGCGCACCTTGCGGTAGCGCGTGCGCGCCCCGGCCGGCAGCGGCGGCAGGTCCACCGCGGTGATCAGCTCGGCGTGCGCGAGCACGGTGTCGCGCCAGGGCTCGTCGCCGGGCAGCCGGTGCAGGTCGGTGAGCGCGAGGCCGCGTTCGCCGCCGGGCCCCCGGACCAGGACGCGGGCGTCGAGTGCGGCCATCGCGACGGCCATGTCCGAGGGATGGGTGGCGACGCACTCGGGCGAGCCGCCGAGGATCGCGTGGTAGCGCTGGTAGCCGTGCAGTGCGGCGCAACCGGAGCCGGGTGCGCGCTTGTTGCACGGCGTGCTGACGTCCTGGAAGTACACGCAGCGGGTGCGCTGCAGCAGGTTGCCGCCGGTGGTGGCGAGGTTGCGCAGCTGCCCGGACGCCCCGGCCAGCAGGGCCTGGGAGAGCACCGGATACCTCTCGCGGATCAGCGGGTCGGCGGCCAGGTCGCTGTTGCGGACGGTGGCGCCGACCCGCACGCCGCCGTCCTCCAGGGGCTCGATGCGGTCGAGCGGGAGCCGGCTGACGTCCACCAGCAGGCCGGGCGCCACGACGCCGAGCCGCAGGTGGTCGACGAGGTTGGTGCCGCCGCCGAGGAACGCGGCCTGCGGGTCCGCGGACAGCAGGGCGACGGCGCCGGAGACGTCCTGCGCGCGCCGGTAGTCGAAGGGCTTCACCGCGCGACCTCGGCGATGGCCGGGACGATCGCGGCGTACGCGCCGCAGCGGCACAGGTTCCCGCTCATCCGCTCCTTGATCTCCGCCTCGGACAGCGCGACCGGCCCCGGGCCGACGGGCCCTTCCTGGTCGGCGGTCACGGCGCTGGGCCAGCCGGCCCGCGCCTCGGCGAGCATCCCGACGGCCGAGCAGAGCTGCCCGGGCGTGCAGTAGCCGCACTGGAAGCCGTCGTGGCGGACGAACGAGCGCTGCAGCGGGTGCAGGTCCGGCCCGTCGGCCAGCCCCTCGACGGTGGTGATCTCGCCGCCGTCGTGCTGGACGGCGAGGGCCAGGCAGCTGTTCACCCGCCGGCCGCCGAGCAGGATCGTGCACGCCCCGCACTGTCCGTGGTCGCAGCCCTTCTTCGGGCCGGTCACGCCGAGCCGGTCGCGCAGCGCGTCCAGCAGGGTGGTCCTGGTGTCCACGGTCAGCCACCGCGTCTCGCGGTTGACCCGCAGGGTGATGTCGGCTTCCACAGCAGGCCGCTCCTTCGTCGCCGGGGAGGCAGTTCTCCGTACCCGCCGGGCCGGGCGGCGTACCGGGCGGGACGGCGGAGGGCCGTCATGGCGTACACGCCGGCGGGCTCCACCCGTCCCGCGGTCACGGGAACACGGGTGCGTGCGGCGCGGTGTGTCGATCCGGACGCAGCGGGCACGCGCGAAGGGGACGAGAGGAGCTGTTGATGACGAACCCGTTCCAGGACGAGCGGACGGCCGCCGCGCGGCTGCCGGACGACGACATCGTGGCGCTGCTGCTGGAGCAGCACGCCCGTATCCGGGAGCTGTTCGGGGTGACGCGGCGGGCCGCCGGCGCGAGCAGGCAGCGCGCCTTCGACGAGTTGCGGGCGCTGCTGGCGGTGCACGAGGCCGCGGAGGAGCTCATCGTGCGGCCGGTCGCGAAGCGGACCGCGGGATCGGAGGAGGCCGACGCGCGCAACGCCGAGGAGAAGGAGGCGAGCGAGGTCCTGAGGCAGCTGGAGGGCATGGACGTCTCCGGCCCGGACTTCGAGGAGGTGCTGGCGGAGTTCGAGCGTGCGGTGTCCGAACACGCCGAGCACGAGGAGCGCGAGGAGTTCCCCGCGATCGTCACGCATCTCATGCCGGACCGGCGGCAGGCGATGGGAGCGCGGCTGCGCAGGGCGGAGCACCTGGCTCCCCGGCATCCGCACCCGTCCGTCGCGGGCTCGCCCGCGGCCGTCGCCCTCGCCGGGCCGTTCGCCGCGATGATGGACAAGGCCCGCGACGCGATCGGCCGTTGACGGCCCCGGCCCGGTTTCGGGCGCTCGCGCGAAGGCGCGCCTTTCCAGACCCGCGTGCCTGCGCCGCCGGGCTCAGGCGCGGGTTTCCGCGGGCCTGCGGCCGCCGGGCTCAGTGGGGTGCGGGCGGGGGCATGCGCAGCCGGACGTGCAGCCTGCCGTCGTCCACCCGGGTGTCGAAGACCGGCTGCGGGGCGGTGGCCGGGCCCGTGCGGTTCCATCCGGTGTCCAGGCGGAAGGCGCTGCCGTGCCAGGGGCAGACCAGGCAGCCGTCCTCGACCCTGCCCTGCGAGAGCGGACCGCCCTCGTGGCTGCAGCGGTCGGCCAGGACCTGGAAGGTGCCGTCGGTTCCGCGGACCACGGCGACGGCCACGTCACCGACCCTGCGGCGGTCGACGGCGCCCTTGGTGAACTCCTCGACCCGGCCGATCGGCTGCCAGCCGGGCGGGACGAGGTGCGGCACGGCCTCCGCGTGGTTGGCGCCGGCCGCCTGGCGGTAGGCCAGATGGCCACCGACCGCGCCGGCGGCCCCCACCGCGCACATGCCGGCCAGCGCGAGCGACCGCCCGCGCATCCGGTGTCCGGTGAGCCGTGCGTAGAGCGACGCGGAGTAGCACGCGACGCCCGCGGAGTTCAGCGCCGCGTGCACCAGCCCGACGCGCGCCTGCTCCTTCTCCAGCTCGGCCCAGTCGACGAGCCCTGCCAGCACGGCGGGGCCGGCTCCGGCCAGGCCGACGGCGAGGAGGAAGGTGGCCGGGCGGCGGCCGCCGGGCGTCCAGTCCAGGACCGCCGAGGACGTCCAGGCGCCGATCGGCAGCTGGACCATCAGAGGGTGGACCGGGTGGCCCAGCCAGCGGCCGTGCAGGATGTCCCTGCTCCTGCCCAGCGGGAGGGCGCGGATCACCCGGCGCAGCGCTCCGGCCAGGCCGTCCAGCTGCCGTGCCTGCTCCACCCGGCCCATCAGGGTGAGGACCGTGCCGGGCCCGGCGGGGTCGGGCAGGGCGCGGCGCAGCACGGTGCCGGCCGTGGAGGCGACCGCGGACGCCACGGCGGACGCCGAGGTCCCGGAGGACGTGGTGGTGGATTCCCCGGTCCCGGAGGACGCGGTCGTCGATGACATGTGCACCGGGCCTTCACCCCTTTCCGGACCGACCATCGCACAGCCCTGCCGCCCCCGCCTGTCGCCGGCCGCCCGGCCCGCGCGGGGTCGATGGTGCGTACACGGGTCGGCGAAGGGGATCGATTCCGGCCACGGCGTCCGATGTGTTTCGGTGTGCCCGAATCGGTGAGGCGCAAAGAGACGGTCCATCGGGACCAGGGAGGCGGGGAGCACCCGGACGGTCCCACGCCCGCGCGCTCCCCGCGGACTCCGCAGCAACGAAAGAGGCATCGTGCACCGCAAGAAGATCGCCGGCCAGCCGGCCGGTCACCGCAGTCCCAGCCGTATCACCAACGCCCAGCCGGTGACAGGTCGCCCGCGCACCTGTCTCCCCGCCCGTCCCCGGCGCACCGGACCCGAAGCCTGGCGTTATCCGGAGACCGACGAGGCGTCGATCGTCCGCAGCGAGGACTGACCGTCTCGGCAGGCGCCCGGACGGCGCCCGCCCGCATCGAAGGGCACGTGCCCAGCTGGATCCGGTCCCCTCCCCCGGCCGCGGCCGCCTTCACGACGCCGGCGGATAGCAGCGGACGTCGAGGATCGCGGCCGGGGCGTCACCCTGGGTCGCCACGACCTCGACGGACAGCT
>WRCZ01000177.1 GCA_009783685.1 Actinomycetes bacterium | reverse complement strand
CGCGGCGGACTCCCGGGCCACGGGCCCGCCGGGGTGCGCGGCGCCGTCCTGGCCCGGGGCGGCCGATCCGCTCTCGGCGGCAACTGCCGTACCGCCCGCGGCAGTCGGCGTGTCCACGGCGGGGGCCGTACCGGCCGCGACCGCCACGGTCTCCGGGCGCCAGCCGGGCCCGAGCAGCAGGTGGCGCATCTTGTCCCGCCAGGCGTCCGCGGCGGCCACGTCGTGCGCGATGGCCGCGTACTCGTGGGTGGCCACCCGGATCGGGTTGTAGGTGGAGATGTTCTTCGTCAGGCCGTAGACGGGCCGCTCGGTCTCGGCGGTGAACGAGCCGAACAGGCGGTCCCAGACGATCAGGATGCCGCCGAAGTTGCGGTCCAGGTAGCTGCCTTGGGAGGCGTGGTGCACCCGGTGGTGGGAGGGCGTGTTGAGCACGAACTCCAGCGGGCGGGACAGCTTGTCGACGCGCTCGGTGTGGATCCAGAACTGGTAGACGAGGTTGACCGAGGAGCAGAAGGCCAGCGCCGCCGGGTGCACGCCGAGCGCGATCAGCGGCAGGTAGAACGGCCACGAGGTCAGGCTCGTCCAGGGCTGCCGCAGCGCCGTCGACAGGTTGAAGTTGCGGCTGGAGTGGTGCACCACGTGGCAGGCCCACAGGACGCGGATCACGTGGTGGCCGCGGTGCGACCAGTAGTAGAAGAAGTCCTGCGCGAGCAGCATCAGCAGGATCGTCCACCAGTGCACCGGGACGCGCAGCGGCGTCAACGCGTACAGCGCGGAGTAGATCGCCACGACGGGGATCTTCCACAGGGCGTCGGTGAACAGGCTGCCGAAGCCCATCGACAGGCTGGTCGCCGTGTCCTTGCCGGTGTACCCCGCGGCGTCCTCGTCGGGGTGAAGGCGGTAGCTCACCATCTCCACGACGGTGAGCAGCACGAATGCGGGTATCGACCACAGCACGACATCGGGCAGTTGCGGCATGAGCGCACCATAGGCGCAGCTACGGGGCGCCCGCTAGACGTTGTTACCCACTGGTATTCCGAGGAGTCGATGATCGGCTGTCGGCAGCGGCCCCTATCCTCGATGACCATGCTGGACGAACAGACCGAGCCTCCCCCCGTCTTGAGCGGCGGGACCCCGAGGACCGACGCCGCGCCCCTCCCGTGGCCGGCCGGGTACCCCGAGGGCTATGCGGTGGTCGACGTGGAGACCACCGGGCTCGCCCGGGACGACCGGATCGTCTCGGCGGCGGTCTACCGGCTCGACGCGCAGGGCGCCGTCCAGGACCACTGGTACTCGCCGGTGAACCCGCAGCGCGACCCGGGCCCGGTGTGGATCCACGGGCTGACGAGCGCGATGCTCGCCGACGCCCCGCTGTTCCCGGAGATCGCCGACGCGCTGGCCGAACGCCTCGCCGGCCGCGTGCTGGTGGCGCACAACGCGGTCTTCGACTGGTCGATGATCGCCCGCGAGTACGCCCGCGCCCGGTCCGCGGCTCCGGTGGAGCACCGGCTGTGCACCATCGTGCTGTCCAAGGAGCTGCGGCTCCCGCTGGCCAACCACAAGCTGGAGTCGCTGGCCGCGCACTACGGCGTGGAGCAGCGCAGGGCCCACCACGCCCTGGACGACGCCCGGGTGCTGGCCGAGGCGTTCCGGCCCAGCCTGCACATGGCCGCCGCCGCCGAACTCCCGCTGCCGCTGCACGTGTGCCGCCCGCTCACCGAGTGGGTGGACGGCCCGGCGCCGGTGCCCGGCCCGCGCTACGGACGTCTGGCCGGCTCGGGGTACGCCTCGGGGTGGCGCCCGGCCCGCAAGCGCCCGGTGTGCCCGTACCCCAACCCGGGCCGGCTCGCGCCCGGCGGGCCGCTGGTGCAGGGCATGCGGGTGGCGTTCACCGGGGACACCGGCACGGACCGCGAACTGCTGGAGGACCGCGCGACGGAGGCCGGCCTGCACGTGGCGTCCTCGGTGAGCCGGCTGACCAGCCTGCTGGTGACCAACGACCCGCAGTCGTCCACCACCAAGGCGGTGAAGGCCCGCCAGGTCGGCACCCCGGTGATAGACGAGCGGCAGTTCGCCGAGCTGCTCAAGGCCGTCCAGCCGGCGAACGGCGTGCACGGCTGAGGCACGGCCGTGCACGGCTGAGGCGGACCGCACGGCCGTCGCGCACCGGACGCACGGCCGGTGCCGGGGCAGCGGTCCGGTCCGGCTATTCGGGTGGACCGCGGGCGACGCGCCCCGGCACGCGTTGCCCGGCGCCACCGAGGATCGCAGCCTGTGCCTCATGGCTCGATGTGAGGTTTGCGGAAACGACTATGCGATGAGCTTCGAGGTGCACGCCCAGGGCGCGGTGCACGTCTTCGACTGCTTCGAGTGCGCGATCCACCGGATGGCGCCGATCTGCGAGCACTGCCGGGTGCAGATCGTCGGGCACGGCGTGGACGTCGACGGGCACTGGTTCTGCAGCGGCCACTGCGCCAAGGCCGAGGGCCGCGGCGGGATCGTCGACCGCGTCGGCTCGGCTGCCGGCGCCTGACGGCCACCGGCCCCGTACCGTCCCGACCGGTCCGGGGCCGGCAGCCAGGCCCGTCAGCGGTCCCGTCGGCGGTCCCGCCGGCAGGCCGGCCTTCGGGCACACCGGGCGCCCCTACCGGCCGGCGTCCCGTGGCCGAGTTGTACGGTCGTGGGGTGTACCGCTTCCTGCTGTCCCGCCAGTGGGTGATCCTCACCCTCGTCGGCCTGGTGATGATCCCCGCGATGATCAGGCTGGGGTTCTGGCAGCTGCACCGTCATGAGCACCGGGTGGCGAACAACAAGATCATCGCGTCCGCGCTGAAGGCCGATCCGGTCCCGGTGGGGACGGCGACCCGTCCCGGCTTCACGGTCCCCCACCAGGACCTGTACAAGGCGGTCACCGCGCACGGCCGCTTCGACACCGCGCACGAGGTCGTGGCCCGGCACCGCACCGCGGGCAACGGCGGCGGCGAACGGGCCGGCGGCCAGCGGATCGGCTACCACGTCATCACCCCGTTCGTGCTGGACGACGGCCACGCGGTGCTGGTCAACCGTGGCTGGATCGCCGGCGGCGACGACCCGACGGCGTTCCCGTCGATCCCGGCCCCGCCGGCCGGCGATGTGACGCTCGAGGGCCGGCTGCGCCCCGACGAGACCACCTCGGCCACCGGCATCCGCGACACCCACGGCCTGCCGCCCCGTCAGATCATGCTGATCAACAGCACGAAGGTCGCCGGCGACGTGCCCCACCAACTGGTCGGCGGCTACCTGGAGATGGTCTCCATGACGCCGGCAGCCGGGCACGCCCAGCCCGCGCTCGTCCCCGAGCCCGACCACAGCAGCATCGGCCCGCACATGGCCTACGCGATCCAGTGGTGGCTGTTCGCGGCGATGGTGCCGGTCGGCTGGGTGGTGCTGCTCCGGCGCGAGCGCGCGGACATCCTGGGCAAGCGCGCGAAGGCCGCGCAGGAGGCGGCCTCCGGGCGCGGCTCGGACGGCGACGCGGGGGACGGCGGGGGACGCCCGGCCGGGGGAAGCGCTACGGTCGCGGTCTGACCCCGGGTTCACCCGCACCGCGGGATCACGCGACACGAAAGGCGGCGAGGCGGAACGTGCCAGGACGTATCGAGGACTACGCGCTGATCGGCGATCTGCAGACCGCCGCGCTGGTCGGCAGGGACGGCAGCATCGACTGGCTGTGCCTGCCGCGGTTCGACTCGACGTCGGTCTTCGCCGCCCTGCTCGGCGACCGGGGCAACGGCAGGTGGCGGCTGGCCCCCGCCGGGAAGGACGTGAAGGAGTGCGCGAGCCGCGCCTACCGCGGCGACACCCTCGTCCTCGACACCGTCTGGGAGACGGCGTCCGGCAGCGTCAAGGTCACCGACTTCATGCCGCAGCGCGACCAGCTGCCGGACGTGATCCGCGTCGTCGAGGGCCTGTCGGGCGAGGTCGCGATGCGCAGCGAGCTGGCGCTGCGGTTCGACTACGGCAGCGTGGTGCCGTGGGTGCGGCGCACCGACCACCACCGGGTGGCGATCGCCGGACCCGACTCGGTGTGGCTGCGCACCGAGCCCCCGGTGCCGATGTACGGGCGCGACATGCGCACCTACACCGACGTCACGGTCGCCGCCGGCGAGCGGATCGCGTTCGTGCTCACCTGGCACCCCTCGCACGAGAAGCTGCCGCGGCGCGTCGACCCGTACCAGGCGCTGGAGCAGAGCCTGGCCGACTGGCAGGAGTGGTCGGGGCGGTTCAGCTACGACGGCCCGTGGCGGGACGCGGTGCTGCGGTCGCTGATCACCCTCAAGGCGCTGACCTACGCGCCCAGCGGCGGCATCGCGGCGGCCGCCACGACCTCGCTTCCCGAGGAGATCGGCGGGGTCCGCAACTGGGACTACCGCTACTGCTGGCTGCGGGACGCCGCGCTGACCCTGAACGCGCTGATCTCCTGCGGCTTCCTCGACGAGGCGCACGCCTGGCGGGACTGGCTGCTGCGCGCGGTGGCCGGCGACCCCGCGGACCTGCAGATCATGTACGGCATCGCCGGGGAGCGCCGGCTGCCCGAGTACGAGGTGCCGTGGCTGCGCGGCTACGAGGGCTCGGCCCCGGTCCGCGTCGGCAACGCCGCCGCCGGCCAGCTGCAGCTCGACGTGTACGGCGAGGTGCTGGACTCGCTGTTCCTGGCCCGCGACCGCGGGCTCAAGGACGAGCCGCACGCCTGGAACCTGCAGCGCGCCCTGATGGACTTCCTGGAGACCAAGTGGCGCGAACCCGACGAGGGCCTGTGGGAGGTGCGCGGCCCGCGCCGGCACTTCGTCCACTCCAAGGTGATGGCCTGGGTCGCGGCGGACCGCGCGGTGCGCACGCTGGAGTCGGTGCCGCACCTGCGCGGCGACCTCGACCGCTGGCGCTCGATGCGGGCGCAGGTGCACGCGGAGGTCTGCGAGAAGGGCTACGACGCCACCCGCAACACCTTCACCCAGTACTACGGTTCGGCCGAGCTGGACGCGGCGACGCTGCTCATCCCGCAGGTGGGCTTCCTGCCGATGACCGACCGCCGGGTGCGGGGCACGGTGGAGGCGGTGCGGCGGGAGCTGGACAACGGCGGCTTCGTGCGCCGCTACAGCCCCGACACCGGTGGCGTCGACGGCCTGCCCGGCAGTGAAGGGGCCTTCCTGGCCTGCTCGTTCTGGCTCGCCGACGCCCTGCACGGGACCGGCGATGAGGACTTGGCGGGCGCGCTGTTCGAGAAACTGCTGGGCCTGCGCAACGACGTGGGGCTGCTCTCCGAGGAGTGGGACCCGGTGGCCGGCCGCCAACTGGGGAACTTCCCGCAGGCGTTCAGCCACATCGGCCTGGTCAACACCGCACTGACGCTGTCGGGCCGGCAGCGGGGAAGGGGCTGAGCGATGGACCTCGGACTTCGGGACCGGGTGTACGTGGTGACGGGCGCGGGCCGCGGGCTGGGGCTCGCCGCGGCCCGCACGCTCGTCGACGAGGGCGCGCGGGTGGTGCTGTCCGCCCGAGACCAGGCGGGGCTCGACAAGGTGGCCGCCGAACTCGGCGGCTCCGAGCGGGCGTTGGGCCTGGCCGCGGACAACTCCGACCCCGGTACGGCCGGGCGGCTGCTCGCCGCCGCCCAGGAGGCGTACGGCCGCCTCGACGGAGTGCTGATCAGCGTGGGCGGCCCGCCCGCTGGCCCGGCGGTCAGCATCACCGACGAGCAGTGGCAGTCCGCGTTCGAGACGGTGTTCCTCGGAGCGGTGCGGCTCGCCCGGGCCGCCGCCGGGGCGCTGGGCGAGGGCGGAGTGATCGGGTTCGTGCTGTCGGGGTCGGTCCACGAGCCGATCCCGGGGCTCGCGGTGTCCAACGGGCTGCGGCCCGGGCTGGCCGGGTTCGCCAAGACCCTGGCGGACGAGCTGGGGCCGCGCGGCATCCGCGTCGTGGGCCTGCTGCCGGCGCGTATCGACACCGACCGGGTGCGGGAGCTCGACGCGCTCGGCGGCGATCCGCAGAGCGCCCGGGCGCGACACGAGGCGTCGATCCCGCTGCGCCGGTACGGCTCCCCGGAGGAGTTCGGCCGGGCCGCCGTGTTCCTGATGTCCCCGGCCGCGTCCTATCTGACCGGCCTGATGCTCCCGGTCGACGGAGGGTCGCGCCGGAGCCTGTGAGCCGCTGGGCGGCGGTCGACGGCGCGCGGACGTCCGGTGATCGTGTTGCCGCGGGGCGGCGGGTGCGCCCCGCGGGAACGGCGTCAGCTGACGCGGCTGGCGCGGTGCCGCACGGCGCGTAGCCGTGCCTCCGCGGGCAGCGCGTCCAGGCCCGTCGAGGTGCGGGCGTTGGCCAGCACCGAGGTGTCCAGGCCGGTCACCACGTCGAGCGGCGTGGCGTGCGGGGCGAGGCCGAGGACCAGCCGGGCCCGCGGTGCGCCGCGCCGGCGCAGGAGCGCGGTGCCGGCCCACTCCACGCCCTCGTACGCCTCGCTCTCGGCGGCCAGCACGCTCTCCAGCGCCCGGCCGCGGATCTGCACGCTCCGGCCGTCGCCGCTGCCGATCCGCAGCTGCCGCAGCCGGCGGGTGCGGGCCTGGGCGAGCAGCCACCACAGGCCGCCCAGGAACAGCACGCCCAGAGCGGCGATCACCGTCGGCCACCACCAGCCGCGGGACCGGTACTTGGTGCGGTCGTGGGCGCTGAGCAGCACGTCCTTGGGCCCCTTGAAGGGCCAGCTGGAGGGCATGGTGAAGTTCCAGTGGCGCTGCAGGTCGAGGCTGCCGATCAGCACGGCGACGCCGAGGGCCAGCAGCACCAGGCCGATCAGGCCCAGCAGGATCCGGTTGACCGTGGTGCGCATCGCCGCCTCACGCCCCCTTCTCGGCCCGCTGCAGATGCACCGTCAGCCGCGGCGGGCGGGCCAGGCCGAGCTGCCGCACCGCTTCGTCCACGGCCGCGGTCAGGTCCGCGCGGACCTCGTCCAGGTCGCGGAAGTGCGCGGTGGCGCGGACCCTGATGCGGCGCCGGCCGACCACCGCGCGGGCCCAGCGGATGCCGGAGACCTCCATCGCCCGGTCCCGCAGCACGAGTTCGGCCGCGTGCCGGTCGAGCCCGGCCCGCACCGAATCCGGGGTGCGCCGGGCCATGGGCAGCACCGCCCGCTCGCCGGGCGTGAGCGCGAGCACGATCAGCCACAGGCCCAGGGCCGCGGACACGCTCGCGCCGAGGATGATCCAGACGTTGTCCAGGTGCCGGGTGGCCAGTTCGTCGGCGAGCTTCTTCCGCCAGTACATGGCCTTGCGGCCGGCCCGCACCGAGGCGACGTCGTACAGGAACAGCCCGCTGAGGGCGAAGACGGCGGCCGCGGTCAGGGCGGAGGGGATGCGCCGGGAGGACCAGAAGCGCCGCGCCTTGACGGCGCCCGGCTCGCCCGGCTCGGGGATGTGGCGCACGGCGCCGTGCGCCGGTTCGGCCGTTCCGGTGCCGACGCCGGCGGGCAGCCGGAGGGTCGGCTCGGGCTCCTCGGGGGCCGGGCCGGCGCCGGGCGTGCCGTCGCTCACTGCACCCTCCCCTCCTGCTTGCTCCGGGCCACGGCCGAGTGCAGCCGCTCGACCTCCACGGCCACCTCGGGCACCTCCATGCCCGTCAGGGCCTCGACCCTGCTGGTGACATGACGGCGCACCATGCCGCACACCGAGCCGATGTCCGCGGGGTAGCCGAGTTCCAGGGTGAGGCGCAGCCGCGCCGCGTTCCTCGGGCCCTTGCGCACCGACACCGAGGCGTGCGGCTCGGCCTCCTTGGGCACCAGTTCGGCGCCGGGGGCGCCGGACAGCACTTCACCGGCCGCGTGCGCGGCGATCTTCGCGATCACCCGGTCGGCGATCCGCAGGCTGCCGCGATCGGCGGCCGGCAGCTGGGCGGGGACGAGCGCCCCCATCAACGCCGCCGGTCGCGGTCACGGTCGCGTGTCCGGAAGAAGTCTCCCGGCTCGATGTCCCCGTCGAGGAACTTGCCCACCACGAATCCGACCACGCCGAGCGCCGCGACCAGCAGAAAGGCCCCGAACCCGCCGAAGTATCCGGCGAATCCGAGTGCCATGCCCGCGGCCAGGCCGATCACCGCCATGCTCATCCCGCGCTCTCCGTCCCCTCAGTCCACCCGCAGCGTCTGCAGTGTCCCGGACCGCGCACCCTTACTGCACCCTCTGTTCGCGCTCGTCCTCGTCCTCTTCGTCGGGCAGCTTCACGTCGCCGACGGCGACGTTGACCTCGACGACCTCGAGCCCGGTCATCCGCTCCACGGCGGCGATCACGTTCTCCCGCACCGCGCGGGCCACGTCCACGATCGACACGCCGTAGTCCACGACGATGTCCAGGTCGAGCGCGGTCTGCACCTCGCCCACCTCGGCCTTGACGCCGCGGCTGACGGAGCGTCCGCCGCCGGGCACGCGGTCGCGGACCGCGCCGAAGGTGCGGGACAGGCCGGTGCCCATCGCGTGCACGCCGACCACGTCCCGTGCGGCCAGACCGGCGATCTTCTCCACGACGCCGTCGGCGATGGTGGTCCTGCCGCGGGTCGCCGGGTCGCCCAGTGCCTTGCGTGCGGTGCTGCCGGCGTTGCCCTTCTCCAGCGTCCTGCCCTCGGCCGGGTATCCGGAGCCCTCCGGCTCGGACCTTCCCTGTGCGCTGTCGGTCATCGCGAGTCGTCCCTTCTCCTGGGCTGCTCCGTGCACCACACTAAGTGCGCATGCCCGTGTCTGCCCGGGTGATGCGGCCAGAGGGTACCGCCGGCCCCCCGATCGAGTGGTCGGCCAACGGAAGGCGGCACGTGGCCATGGACCGGTTCGGCACCGCGGTTCGCGCGCAGGTCGCCCTGGGCAGGCTGCTCCCTCTCGGCGGTCCTGACGACCCGTTGTGGATCACCGAGAGCGCCGCGGTGACGGTGCTGCGCCAGGCGGGTGCCCGGCAGGGGACGCGGCTGGGGAGGGTCCGCATCCAGCTCGCGGAGCCGCCGGCCCGGCACCCGGACGGGCCGCCGGCGCGGACACTCGGTCAGCCGGGTGACGGGGAGCCGGACGGGCCGTCCGACGTAGTGCCGCACCGCCTGACGGACGAGCGGGCCGACCGGCCGTCGGGCGTAGCGCGGGACCGCCGGCCTGACGACCCGTCGGACCGCGCGACCGGTGACGCGACCGGCCCGGTGGCGGACGGGCCGCGGGCCGGGCGGGCCGACGGCGGGGACACCGAGGACACCGAGGACTGGGCCGTGCCGGACGCCGCGCCGCTGGGCGCGCTGCCGCACGGTCCGCTGCGGATCGAGGCCGACGTCGAGGTCACGGCCGACGAGCCGCTGCCGCTGGTGGCCGAGCGGCTGCGGGACGCGCTGTGGGAGCAGGCGCAGGACCGGCTCGGGGTGGTGGTGGAGGCCGTCGACCTGCGCATCACCGGGATCCTGGAGGGCCCGCCGGACGGCCTGGAGCCGCCGGAGGACGCCGATCCGGCCGAGCCGGAGCCGGCGGTCGGCGAGGGGCCGGCCGGAGCGGTGGCCGCCGCGGTGCGGTCCGTGTCCGGCGTGCGGGCGCTGACCCAGCGGCTGGCCGGCTCCGGTCCGGGCGTGCGCGTCGCGGACCCCGAGGCGCTGCCCGGCAGCCGCCGCGTCCAGGTGCAGATCGCCGTCGCCCCCGGCCACCGGCCGGTCGGCGTCGCCCGCGCGGCGGCCGCCGCGGCGACGGCGGCCGCGACCCCCGGCGCACCGGCCCCGGTGTCGACCGCAATCGTGGTCACCGACGTCGACGGGGACTGAGCCCGCCGCCGGACGCCCCCGCGAGGCCCCGCGACCGCACTCCCGCCGCTGCGGCGGCCCCTGGCACGACCCACCCGCACGGGGTGCAGGCAGCCAGACTCCCGCCACTGCGCGGCCCCTGCCACGACCCACCCGCGCGAAGTGCCGCAGCCGCACTCTCACCACTGCGGCGGCCTCCGGCACGGCCCGCCCGCGCGAGGTGCAGGCAGCCGGACTTCCGCCGCTGCGGCGGCCCCTGGCACCCACCCCGCGCCCTTCGTGCGGCACCGGAGTCATGCCGACCGGGGTCGCCCGGCAACGGCCCGCACCGGACCCCCGTGCCGGGTCCACCACCGATCGTGCCCGGTGGCGGGGACGCGGGGGGCCGGGGAGCGAGGGTCAGTCGCCGAGGCCCGCGAGGTCGCGGAAGCGGCGG
>WRCZ01000176.1 GCA_009783685.1 Actinomycetes bacterium | reverse complement strand
TCCGCGGGCGCCGCGCGGCCTCAGCGGCTCCGCCGGTACCGGAGGTAGACGACCTGCGAGAAGGTCCGCGCCTCCAGGAGTTCGAGGTCGAGGTGCTTCGGCAGCGGCGGGAAGTACGATGTGCCGCCGCCCATGACGACGGGATTGACGAACAGCCGGTACTCGTCGATGAGGTCCTTCCCGGCGAGGGCGGCGGCCAGCCCGGCACCGCCGACGGACACGATGCCGCCACCGGGCCGCCCCTTCAACTCCGCGGCCTCGTCGGCGACATCGCGGCTCGCCAGGCGGGCGTTGCCTTCCACCGAGGTCAGGGTGGAGGAGAACACCACCTTCGGGAGGGGCTTCCAGATGCGGGCGAACTCCAGCTCCAGCGGATCGGTGCGGGTCTGCTCGGCCGTCTCCCAGCCCAGCATGCTCTCGTAGAGGCCGCGCCCCGTCAGATGCCCCGTCAGCTCCCGGGTCTGCTCGTTGTGGAACCCCATCAGTTCCCTGTCGGGCGCGGCCCAGTCGATGGACCCGTCCGGTCCGGCGATGCGACCGTCCAGCGACACGGCCATGGAGACGATCAAGGTAGCCATCAAGGCCTCCGTACTCGGAAAACGCGGCAGATCCCCGCTCACCCGCGAGGACCCGGTCTGCCCGGTAACCGACTGTAGGTTCCCCGGGACCTGGCCGTCCCAGCGCTGTCGGCCAGAGATCCGGCCCGAACGGCCAGGCTCCTCCGGGGAGCGCGGCCTACCATTGGCGGATTTTTGTGACTATTTATGACCGATGAGAAAATGGTTCATTTTCGATAGAAGTCAGCGTCTTTGCGGTGTTTGGTCGCGCCGGTGGCACACGATTCCTTCATCCGGGCCGCGCCGGTCCGGGGTGACGGGGCATCGGCCCCAGCGCGTACAGAAAGGCCTGAGATGAGCAATGGACTGAAGAGGGCCGTGGCCCGCGGAGCCGTGGCAGTGGCCCTCGCCGCGGGCGCGGTGGTCGGCGCGGTCGGCACCGCGTCGGCCGCTCCGATGCACCACCGTGCGCCGGCGCCGCAGCACTGCACGATGACCGCGGGACACTGGACGTGGGTGTGGCACCCGGCCCACCGCGACCGCGACCACCGCCAGCAGCAGCACGCCGGCTACTGGACGCGCGTCTGGCAGCCCGCCCACCGCGACTGCCACACCGACCAGCACCGCGCTCCGAACCCGCGCTGACACCAGCGCGCATCCGGCCCCCGGGACACCTGCCAGGTGTCCCGGGGGCCGGCGCCGTCCAGGGCGACGAAGCCGGTCAAGTCCCCCGTGGGGAGAGCGGATCCGGCCGCGCTAGGGCCGGTCACCGCGCAGGTGCGCGAGGACGAGATCGGCGCCGGCGAGATGCGGCTCGCGCACGACATAGCGCGTGATCCCCCACCGCTGCCGGTGGCGGGTCATCGCCTCGGCGATCTCGGCGACGGTGCCCACCCACACGTAGGGCGAGGCGAGGACCTCCGCCCGCGTCGTACCGAAGACCCCGGCGAGCCGCTGCGCCGCTCCTTCCGCGTCATCGGTCACCTCCACCGCCTGGACGAGCGCTTCCCTCTCCGGTGCGCTTGCGCGTCCGGCCGCGCCTTCTTCCACCAGCTGGACCTGGCGGTCGATCTCCGCGGGGTTCCAGCGGGTCTCGTGGGTGTGACCGTCGGGCAGGGTCCGTCCCAGGCCGCTGAGCGCGACGACGTCGGCGTGCTCGCCCGCCCAGCGGAGGAGGGTGGAGTTGCCGCCGCCGAAGACGAACGGCACGGGCTGCCGCAGAGGCCGCGGGCCGGTGAGCGCGGCTCCGTGCGCCCGCATCTGAGGCGTCGTGAGCGTCACGGACTCCCCCGCCAGCAGCGCGCGGCAGGTCTCGGCGACGGCCAGGAACCTGCGGACGCGGCCGGCGACGTCCGGCCGGTGCGAGCCGAGCATCTCCCACTCGGCGGGCGTGTGGCCCGCGCCCAGCGCGAGGCGCGCCCGCCCTCCGGAGAGCACGTCCAGCGTCGCCACGTCGGAAGCGAGCAGCAACGGCTCGCGGATCCCCGCATGGGAGACGTAGGAGCCCAGGCCCAGCCTCTCGGTGACCATGGCCGCGGCTGCGAGAGCGACGAAGGGGGACGCGGTGGTGCCGGGGTGATCGGCGGTCAGCAGCGCGTCGTATCCCGTGGTTTCGGCGTGGCGGGCGAGTTCTGCCCAGGATGCGCGGTCCCTGGGCTGTGCCTGGACGGAGACAAGCGGCTTGTGCATACCCGGAGACTAGGGACGATCCGCGGGCTCGCACCACCGTCTTCCGCGGCCGGCGAACACCCGGCCCGGCCGACCGGCCCGTCACCCGGCGCTGCGAGCGGACAGGCGAGCGGCGAGGGCGGACGCGGCGCCCCCGGCCGAGCCGGGGGCGGGGCGCCCGCCGGTTGCTAGTCCCCGAGCTTGGCCCGGACTCCCTCCTCGATGCGGCGGCCGGTCTCCGCGTCGATGTGCTTCCAGTAGTCGAAGGCGCGGTCCAGCACCGGCTGCGTCACGCCGTCGAGCAGATGGCCCACGACGTTGTCGACGAGGCGGTCACGGGCGGCGTCGTCCATGACCTCGCGGACGAGCGTGCCCGGCTGGCCCCAGTCGTCGTCCTCGGCGTGGTCGACGTAGGCGGCCCGGGTGATCTCGCCGTCGGCGTACCAGCTGGGCGGGGACACGCTGCCGTCGGCGGCCGGACCGCCCTTGGAGTTCGGGGCGTAGACCGGGTCCGACGTCTTCCGGTACGCCATCGCCCCGTCCTTGGAGTAGCTGTGCACGGGCACCGTCGGGGCGTTGACGGGCAGTTGCTGGTAGTTGGCGCCGATGCGGTGGCGGTGGGCGTCCGCGTAGGAGAACAGGCGCGCCAGGAGCATCCGGTCCGGGCTCGGACCGACCCCGGGGATCAGGTTGTTGGGCTGGAACGCCGCCTGCTCGATCTCGGCGTGGTTGTCCGTGGGGTTGCGGTCCAGCGTCAGCCGTCCGACCTCGATCAGCGGGTAGTCGGAGTGCGGCCACACCTTGGTGAGGTCGAACGGGTTGAAGCGGTAGCCCGCGGCCTCCTCGTACGGCATGACCTGGACGTGCAGCGTCCAGCTCGGGTGGTCGCCGTCGCGGATGTGCTCGAAGAGGTCCCGCATGTGGAAGTCGGTGTCGACGGCCGCCATCTGGTCGGCCTCGTCCTGGGTGAGGAACTCGGCGCCCTGGTCGGTCTTGAAGTGGTACTTGACCCAGAACCGCCGGCCGTCCGCGTTGACCCACATGTAGGTGTGGGAGGTGTAGCCGTTCATGTGGCGCCAGGTCCGCGGGATCCCGCGGTCGCCCATCAGCCAGGTGACCTGGTGCGCGGTCTCCGGGGACAGGGTCCAGAAGTCCCACTGCATGTCGTGGTCGCGCAGGTTGCTGTCGGCGCGCCGCTTCTGCGACCGGATGAAGTGCTGGAACTTCATCGGGTCCTTCACGAAGAACACGGGGGTGTTGTTGCCGACCATGTCGTAGTTGCCCTGGGTCGTGTAGAACTTCAGGGCGAAGCCGCGCGGGTCGCGCCAGGTGTCCGGGCTGCCGCGCTCGCCCGCCACGGTGGAGAACCGGGCCAGCACCTCCGTGCGGGTCCCGGGCTGGAACACCACGGCCTTGGTGTAGGCGGTCACGTCCGCGGTGACCTCGAAGTGCCCGAACGCCCCGCTGCCCTTCGCGTGGGGCTGGCGTTCCGGAATGCGCTCGCGGTTGAACTGCGCCATCTGCTCGATCAGATACGCGTCCTGCAGCAGGACGGGACCGTCGGGGCCGACGGTCAGGGAGTGCTCGTCGCTCTCGACCGGAGCGCCGGAGTCGGTGGTGGTGCGGGGGGTGTCCGTCACGGGACCGCCTTCCTCGGATGCTGCGTGATGACCGGGCCACGGCCTCGCGCGGCAGCCGGCGAAGGGGACTGCGCGCCCGGTGCCGGCCGCCGGCCCTCGCACACGCTCGCGACGCGAACCCACGCGTGACCGCCCTCTTCGCACCCAAACACGCCGCTCCCCCCACACGCCGCCGTCGCGCCCGCACCGCCGCCAGGACCACCCGCACGGCCCCCTGGCCCCTCCGGCACCCCGGCGGCCCCGACGCCGTGCCGACGCTGCCGCCCCTCGCGACGGCGAACGGCATCACCAGACGCATGGACGGTCGGTCGCACCGCGCGCCGGACGGTCGCCCAGCGGGCGTGGTCCCGCGTCACGTCGCGGAGGGGAACAGGCGCCCTTGCCACGACACGCCGCCCAAGGTGCGCGCCGCGGGGAGGCGGACGGTTGAGGATCCGGTCATGGACACCGCCCAGAAGGTCGCCGTCATCACCGGGGCGTCGCGCGGGATCGGAGAGGGCCTGGTCACGGCCTACCGCGGGCTCGGGTACGGGGTCGTGGCGACCGCCCGCTCGATCCGGCCGTCGAGCGACCCGGACGTGCTCGCGGTGCCCGCGGACATCGCCCGGCCGGGAGCCGGCGCCCGGCTGGCGGACGCGGCCATGGAACGGTTCGGCCGCATCGACACGCTGGTCAACAATGCCGGGATCTTCGTCTCCAAGCCCTTCACGGAGTACACCGACGAGGACTTCGACACCGTTACCGGGGTGAATCTGCGCGGGTTCTTCGAGGTCTCGCGCAGCGCGATCGGCGCGATGCTGTCCGGAGACGGCGGCGGACACGTGGTGAACGTGTCCACGACTCTGGTCGAGAACGCCGACGCCGAGGTGACCGGGGCGCTCGCGACCCTGACCAAGGGCGGCCTGAACGCGGTCACCAGGTCGCTGGCGATCGAGTACGCCACCCGCGGGATCCGGGTCAACGCCGTCTCCCTCGGCGTGATCCGCACGCCGATGCACCCGACCGACCCCGACGGGTTCCAGGCGGCGCGCCACCCGGTGCGGAGGATGGGTGAGGTCGAGGACGTCGTACGCGCCATCCTCTACCTGGAGCAGGCCCCCTTCGTCACCGGCGAGATCTCCCATGTGGACGGCGGCCAGAGCGCGGGGCACTGACCGGCGCGCCGGCCTCAGACGAGGCCGAGCTGGCGCATCATGCCGAGTTCGTCGCTGCTGCCCCAGCGCTCGACGAGCTTGCCGTCCTCGAAGCGGCTGATCTGCATCCCGCGGTAGCGCACCTGCTTGCCGGTCGGCCGGTGACCCGCGAGCTCGCCGCGGTGGGTACCGCTGATCGTGTAGGCGAAGGCCAACTCGTCGTCGGTGGCCACCAGATGCTCGACCTCGACGTGCAGGTCGGGGAAGGCGCTCCGGAGGTCACGGAACATCGCCTGGTACCCCTCGGGCCCCGGGCCCTGGCCGGGTCCGGGGTCGTGGTCGATCGAGCCGGGGGCGACGACGTCCGCGAGAGCGGCGAGATCACCGCTGTTCACCGCCTCGCCGAAGGTCGTCTGGGCGGCGATGTTGTCCTGCTGGGACATGGGACTCCTCGCTGGGTGACGGCGTTCGCCGGCCTGGCCGCTCCGCTGGAACGGCCCTGATGGCCACCGATCCTCGGCAACGCCGGACGCGGCACCCCACGACACGCCAGGAACCACCCTCTTTCGGACCGCCTCGTGCCCCGTACGCCGTACCGCGCTCCCCGGCGGAAGCCTCCGGGAATACATGCTCAGTCATGTTGTTATGGCTGGGTGCAACGACCACTGCGAGCGAGAGAGGCGACACCATGCAGTTCGGAATCTTCACGGTGGGTGACATCGCACCCGACCCCGTCACCGGCCACACCCAGAGCGAGGCGGAGCGCATCGCCAACATCGTGCGCATCGCGCAGAAGGCGGACGAGGTCGGCCTGGACGTCTTCGCGCTCGGCGAGCACCACAACCCGCCGTTCGTCCCGTCCTCGCCGACCACGCTGCTGGCGCACATCGCGGCGCTGACCGAGCAGATCGTGCTCAGCACCTCGGTCACGCTGGTCACCACCAACGACCCGGTGAAGATCGCCGAGGACTACGCGATGCTCCAGCACGTGGCCAAGGGCCGGCTCGACCTCATGGTGGGGCGCGGCAACACAGTGCCGGTCTACCCGTGGTTCGGCAAGGACATCCGGCAGGGCGTGGCCCTGGCGCTGGAGAACTACAACCTGCTGCACCGGCTGTGGCGCGAGGACGTGGTCGACTGGGAGGGCACCTTCCGCACGCCGCTGCAGGGCTTCACCTCGACGCCGCGACCGCTGGACGACGTCCCTCCGTTCGTCTGGCACGGCTCGATCCGGACGCCGGAGATCGCCGAGCAGGCCGCGTACTACGGCAACGGGTACTTCGCCAACCACATCCTGGCGCCCAACCTGCACTTCAAGCCGCTGGTGGACTTCTACCGCGCCCGCTTCGCGCACTACGGGCACGGCACGAAGGAGCAGGCGATCGTCGGTCTGGGCGGGCAGGCGTTCATCGCCCGGCGCTCGCAGGACGCGGTCGAGACCTTCCGGCCGTACTTCGAGTCGTACCCGGTCTTCCGCGGCAGCTCGCTCGACGACTACATGGAGCGCACGCCGCTCACCGTCGGCAGCCCGCAGCAGGTCATCGACAAGACGCTGACGTTCCGGGAGGGCTTCGGCGACTACCAGCGGCAGTTGTTCGCGGTCGACGGCCTGGCGCTGCCGGTGGAGATGGCGCTGGAGCAGATCGAGCTGCTGGGCACCGAGGTGGTGCCGGTGCTCCGCAAGGAGATGGCGGCGCGGCGGGCGCCCGGTGTGCCGGAGGCGCCGACCCACGCGACCCTGGTCCGGGCGAAGTACGGCGACGCCGAGCCGCGTCAGCCGCGCCCGAACCCGAACCGCGGCGACAACCTGTCCGGGGCGTCCCCGTACCAGGACAGCGACCCGGCCGTCACGGCCCGCTTCCCGCAGGTCGTGTGACGGTGGCCCGCAGCGTCAAGCTGGCCAACGAGGCGTGGGAGGCGCTGCACCGCGCGCAGGCGACCATCGCCATGGAGCTGACCGAGGCCGACATCTGGGGCGACCTGCTGCCGCGGGAGTACGGCGTGCTGCACGCGCTGTCCAACGCGCCGCGCGGCCTGCGGATCAGCGAACTGCGCGACGACGCCCTGCTGATCACCCAGCCGGGCATGTCCCGGCTGGTGATCCGGCTGGAGGCCCGCGGGCTCGTCGTGCGGGAGGACGACCCGGACGACGCGCGGGCCTGCCGGATCCGGCTCACGCCCGCCGGGGTGGAAGCCCAGCGGCAGGTCGGCACGGCGGTGGCGCGCCATGTGGCCGAGGCGATGACCCGGGCCCTCGGGCCGGCCGACCTGGCGGTGCTACGGGACCTGACCACCGGCCTGCTCGCCTCGGCCCAGCGCGAGGGAGCCGCCCGAGCCGGCGGCCGGGCAGGCGAGCGAGCCGGCAGCGGCACCGAGGACGCCGGGAATTCGAACACCACGAACACCACGCAGACCACGCAGAAGATCAAGAAACGGAGCACGAGATGACCGTGGCAACGCTGCACTCGAACGACCCCGCGGAGCCGGAGTCGGCCGTCCGTATCGTCGTCGTCAGCGCGGGCGTCAGCACCCCGTCGTCGAGCCGCCTGCTCGCCGACCGCACGGCGCAGAAGGCCGTCGACCTGATACAGGCCGCCGGCGGCACGGCGACCGTCGGCACCGTCGAACTCGGCCCGCTCGCCGTCGACATCGCGCAGGCGATCGTCTCCGGCCACCCCGGCGAGCGGTTGCAGGAGGTGTTCGAGCGGCTCGCCTCCGCGGACGCGCTCATCGTCAGCACGCCGGTGTACAAGGCGGGCGTCAGCGGGCTGTTCAAGTCCTTCGCCGACCTGCTCGACAACGACCTGCTCATCGCCAAGCCGGTGGTGCTGGCCGCCACCGCGGGCACCTCCCGGCACTCGATGGTCGTCGACGAGCAGATGCGGCCGCTGTTCGCCTTCCTGCGCGCCATCCCCGCTCCCACGTCCCTGTTCGCGGCCCCGGAGGACTGGGGCGACGCGGACCTGGGACGCCGGATCGCCCGCGCCGCCACCGAACTCGTCCTGCTGGTGCGCAGCGGCGTCGGCACCGCCATCGCCGACACCGCGTGGACCGGCTACGACCACCGATTCGGCGGCCATGCCACCCGGGCCGAACGCAGTGCCGACGACGTGGACTTCTCCACGGACCTGATGCGGCTGGCGGCCGGCGGCTCGCTGTGACGCCGCCGGCGGCAGGGGGGATCAGCCGTCGGACGCGTGTCCGGGGTTGCGGCGCTCGACGTAGACGCGGTTGCCCGCGGGGCCCGTCCACTCCATCTGGACGATGCCGGGTACGGCGCCCTGGGCGACGCGCGAGGGGTCGGCCCAGTAGCCGAAGTTGGGGTTGCGGAAGAAGGTCGACCAGAGCTTCCCGCTGGTGTCGGTGAAGAAGTTGTTGTGGCCGAGGCCCACGCCCGCGGTCCAGCGCACCGAGTACGGGCCTTCGAAGCGGTCCGCGACGGCGAGCACCGAGTCGTACTGGTACTGCTGGGTCCCCGCGCCGAGCCGGTTGTAGGCGTTCTGCGTGCTGCCGTCGGCGGCGCTGTACTGCCGGTCCCACACGGCCTGGGAGAGGTAGTACTTGCCCCCGTGCTTGAAGACGTACACGCCCTCGCGGTACGGCTCGGGCGAGTAGGGCGCCTGCGCGAAGACCGGGAGGTTCGTGGGTGTGGTGATGTCCTCCATGTCCGGGCGGAACTTGGCGTACAGGTCGTTGTGCAGCACCAGCCAGGCGTCGTCGCCCTCGGAGAAGAAGCTGCCGTCGATGTGGAAGTACGCCCCGGGCTTGATGAAGCTCGGTCCGCCGATGAACGAGTCGCCGAAGGGCTTCTCGACATTGCCCTCGACGAGCCGGTAGGGGCCTTCCAGCCCGCCCTCGCTCACGAGCATGAACGAGCCGACCTTCTGGGAGTGGTCGCCCATGCAGGCGACGATGTACCACTTGCCGCCGAAGCGGTGCACCTCCGGCGCCCAGACCTCGCCGCGCTTGCCGAACATGTCGTCGTACCAGTACTCCTGCCACGGCGCGACGACGGTGCGGGTGGCCGTGTTCTCGCCGACGAACTCGGGCGACCACACCTTGCCCTTCTCGGCGTCCGGCCGCAGCCCGGTGGTGTCGATCAGCCGCCACGGCCCCTTGAGGGACGGGGCGACCCACAGGAAGATGCCGTCGTTCCAGGGCGCGGCGATGTCGAGACCGGGCGCGCGGGTGGTGCCCGTGGCCACGTAGACGGGGGCGCCGTGCTCCTGGAAGCAGTTGACGTAGAAGTCCCGCATCCACACCACGCCGCGGTCCTTGTCGCGGGGGCGCAGTTCGAGCGGAAGGATGAGGGAGTTGTCGTCGCGGGGCCACAGGTCCAGCCGGGTGTCGGCGGCGCCGTAGGGCTGGAGGTCGGGCCAGTTGGTCGGGTAGCGGCGCATCGACGTCCCGGACGCCGGCCCGGACGCCGCCCGGGCGGCGCTCATCGGCAGTGCGGCAGCCGCGCCCAGGCCGACGGCGCCGGCCAGCAGGGACCGCCGGCGCATTCCGTCGTTCTCAAAGCCGGTCATCAGTCACATCTCCTTCGTTGTGCGGGATGCGGGCGGAGCGGATCGCCCTTGCCGTCCCGGGGCTGAGGGTCAGTTCCTCCGCCGGCCGGCCCCGGCCGCGGCGGCCGTAGCCGTACCTGCTGACGACGACGGCGCCGTCGTCCACGAGTCTGGCGACCGTGTCGTACAAGGTCGTCCTCGAGAATCCGGTCAGTTCCTGAAGACCGCTCCGGCTGAGCGGGCCGTGCCGGCACAGCAGTTCCAGCAGCAGCACCTCGTGCTCCGATCCGCCATGTCTCGGAGGGCCGTCCCTGGTTGGCATGCCGCACAGCATTGGAAAGGCCCGCTCATTAGGTCAACAGACCGGATGAATAATCCGGGCGGTGCTTTCGGGCCGGCACCGCGCACGACACCTCATTTCCCCACGTCAGACGGGTTGTTGAGCGCAGCCGGCGTCATGTCACGATTGGATAACGGCAGTTGCGTTCCCGGACAACTCCGGCACCCCGCGCCGCGGCCACCCCGCCCTCCGCAGGCGCCGGAAGGCGCCGAATGAGGAACCCATTGCCCGCCCCAACCACCGTGCCGACGACCATAGTTGCTGGTCACGGCAGTGCAGGGCCGGGGACGACGCGGGCCGTACCCCCCGGTACCCGCAGCCGTCCGCACCGCCCAAAGTGAAGGTTCTGCCATTTACTTCTGTCGGAGTGTTGACGGAATATCTCGGCGTTCCTACCTTGACCTGCATGCAGAAGCCCACAGGAGCGCACGCCCTGGTC
>WRCZ01000175.1 GCA_009783685.1 Actinomycetes bacterium | reverse complement strand
GGCTCCCCCACCGTGGCGGGGCCCGGCTGCGAACTGAGCAGCAGCAGACCGTCGGAGGAGACCACGGCGACCGAACGGACGCCCTGCACCTCGTCGATGAAGTTCTGCAGGAGCCACTGCAGGTTGCGGGCCTCCCGGCTGAGCCCGGTGGACCGCGGGTTCGGCTCGGGCGCCGGGGCCTGACCCGGGCGCGGGTCGAGTCCGGTGCCGATGTGCATGCGGACCGCGTTCAACGGGTCGCCTCCTCGGTTGCTGCTGGGCTTGCTACCTCTTGACCCGGCTCCCCCGGGACGTGTGACGGACCGGACGCCGGCCCGGTTGCTCCGCCTGTCTCGCGCTCGGCGTCCCGGCGTCCGGCCTGCAGCCCCTGCTGCAGACCGCCCAGCCGCTGCCGCAGCCGGTCGGCGTCCACCGGCCCCCGCGCCACGCCTCCCACCGCCTTCTCGCCGCCGCCTTCACCCGTACCGCCCGACGTGCGTGTCCGCGGCACCCGTTGGGGCAGCCCCTTGGCCGTCACCCGTCCCCGAGCGGCGGGCCCGGCCGGGGCGGCCTGGGCATGCCCGGACTCCACCACCACATCCTGCGTGCTGCCGGGAGCCTGAGCGTGGCGCGCGCCACGCGCCACGTCCCGCGGACCGCCGGAAGCGTTCACGGCATCCTGCGCGCCTCCGCGATCCTGCGCAACGTTTTGCGCATCCTCACGGCCCAACGCCGGGCTCTGCACGGTCATTTGAGGCTGCGTCACGTCCCGGACGGGGAGAAATCCCAACTCCGGTCCCTGCGTGGGCTCTTGGGGCCCTGAGGCGTCCTGCCGACGGCTGGATCCCGGCGCCCCGCCCTGCGCGTCCCCTTGCGCCTGTGAGGCGTCCTGGGCGCCCGCCTGGCGTCCCCTGCGGGACGGCAGCGGGGCGCGTCCGCCCGGCGGGGCGGGGGCGGCTGTCGATCCGGCGGCTGCGGGCTCCGCGGCCGCGGCGGAGCGGCGGGTGGGCAGGGGCGGCAGCCCGGGCGTCGCTGCGGGCCGGGCGTCCGCGGCGGGCGCGGGTGCGCCGTCCCGCGCGGGGGTTCCCGGTTCCGGCGCGGGACCGGTCCTCGCGCCGGTGCCAGGAACGGGCTCGGAGGGACGCCCCGGGCCGGCGGCCGGAGCCGCGCCGGCCGGCAGGCCGGGGTCCCCGGCCGGTCCGGCCTGCGCGGACGTGCCGAACCCACCGGCCGCGCCCGGCCCGGCGAGCGGGCCGAAGTCGCCGGCCGCCGCGGGGTCCGCGAGCAATTCCAGGTCGCCGGCCGCCGCGGGATCCGCGAGCACGTCGAAGTCACCGGCCGCCGCGGCCCCGGCGGGTGCGCCGAAGTCACCGGTCACCGCGGCATCGGCGGGTGCGCCGAAGTCGGCGCCCAGGCCCGGCTCGGAGAGCAGCCCGTACTCGTCGGACACCGCGGGGTGCGGGGGGCGGGCGTGCTCCGGGGCCGCGGCGGTGTCCGGGGTGCGGGGGGCGGGGATGCCCGGCAGATGGAGGCCGGTCTCCGCGGCGGGCGCCGGCGTCACCGGGGTCACCGGGGTCACCGGCGGCGCCTGCGGGTCGAGCGAGGGCAGCAGCAGCTGCGGCAGGACGACCACCGCGGCGGTCCCGCCCTGGGCGTGCGGCCGCAACTGCACGCGCACGCCGTGCCGGTGGGCCAGCCGCGCGACGACGTACAGGCCCATCCCGGAGGCCGCGCCGGGCGCCGCCGGGTCGGGATCGGCGAGCATCTCGTTGAGGTCGTCGAGCCGGCCGCCCGGGATCCCGATGCCGGTGTCCGACACCGAGAGCATCACCTCGCCGGTCTCCATCAGCCAGCCGGACAGCAGGATCTCGGCGGCCGGGTCGGAGAACGCCGTGGCGTTGTCGAGGAGTTCGGCGATCAGGTGGCTGACGTCGTCGGCCGCCCGCCCGGCCACCCTGGCGTCCGGGACGCTGTCGATCCGCACCCGCTCGTAGCGCTCGATCTCGGAGACCGCGGCGCGGGCCACGTCGACCAGTTCGACCGGCCGCGCGGTGGCGCCGTGCGCGTGCTCGGTGCCGGTGAGCACCAGCAGGTTCTCGCTGTTGCGGCGCATCCGGGTGGCCAGGTGGTCCAGCTTGAACAGGCCCTCCAGCCGGTCCGGGTCCTGCTCCTGGTCCTCCAAGCCCTCGATGAGGGTGAGTTGCCGCTCGACGAGGCCGAGGGTGCGCAGCGACAGGTTGACGAAGGTGACCTGCGCGGCGTTCTGCGCCGTGGCGGCGGTGAGCCGCCCGGCGAGGTCCTCGCGGCTGCGCAGCAGGTCCTCCTGGGTGCGCAGCAGTCCCTCGCGTTCGGCGGCGAGCGCGGTGCCGGCGTCGGCCGCCGCGGTGCGCGCGGCGGTGAGTTCCTGGGAGCGGGCGCGCAGCGCCTGCGCCTCGTGGGTCAGGGCGTTGACCCGGCGGGCGACGGCGGCGAACTCGTCGTTGCCGAGCACCTCCGCGCCCTCGCCGCTCTCCGCGTCGGAGCGCGACCAGCGGTGCAGCGCGGCCAGCGGCCGGGTGACGCTGCGGAAGAGGTTGACCAGCACGCCGACGAGCAGCAGCAGGCACAACAGGGCGAGTGCGACGCGCAGTTCCAGCACGGTGACCTGGTGGCCGCGGTGGCCCGCGGCGGCGTGCGCCTCGTCGGTGGCCGCGGACGCCTCGACGCTGCGCATCAGGCTCAGCCGCGCGGTCAGGGCCGAGTTGACGCCGGCGGCACCCAGCGCCCGTCCCTCGGGGGTCAGTTCGGTGCCGGCGAGCAGCACGGTCAGGTCGTGCTCCGCGCGGTCGGCGTCGGGGCCGGTGACCGTCTGGTCGTAGCGGGCGCGCAGCGCGGCGGGCGCGGTGGCACGGAACTCGGCGACGGCGGCCCGCTCCTGGATCCTGGCGGCCTGGGCGGCGGTCGCCAGGGTGCGCTGTGGGCCGCCCGCGGTGAGCGCGGAGACCAGCAGCGCGCGTTCGGCGGAGGCCGCGTCGACGGCCCGGCCGAGCGGCGCGGTGACCGGTCCGGCGAGCCGGCCCAGCGCGTCGATCAGCGGCTGGTACGCGGTGACGACGGCCTGGGGGCCGCCGTGGCCGGTCAGCGCCGTGCTGCGGACGGCGGGCAGCCCGGCGAGCGCGGTGCGCACGGCGGCGGGGGCGCCCGGGGTGACGTCACCGACCTGGCGGTCGGCGCGCTCGCGGTCGGCGGCGGCCAGGCCGGGGCCGTGCGTGGCGGGCCGGCCGGCCGCGGCGAACACCGCGAGGGTGTCCCGCTCGTCGGCGAGCGTCTGGGCGAGGACGGTGGCGCGGGTGGCGAGCCCGGCCGTGTCGGCGCGCCGGCGCGCGTCGGAGAGGTCACCGACGGCGAGGGCGATTCCGGGGGTGGCCGCCGCCAGCACGGTGGCCGCGCACAGCAGCAGCGCGGCGAGCATGCGCGGCTTGGTGCGCTCGGTCTTCCTGCCTGCTGCCTGCGCGGACGGCCGCGTTCCGCCGCCGGCCACTCCGGCGGCTCGGTCGTCAGCCCTGGGCCTGGCCCGCTGCTCGCGGCGCGGGTGACGTCGTTCACGCAATGTGGGTGCTCGCAATCACGTATCGCCCGGTCCCCGGGTTGCCGGTTGTCCCCCGGGAATATGCAGAAGTCCCTCCGACCCTTGCAGTCTTGACGGGAGGGGGACCAGGCGTCCCTCCTGCGGACACTCGAACGAGTGAATCGCACTGGCGAGTTGACCGACAAGTCCGGTGTGGACCCCCTGCTTCCGGTCAAGGTTGCCGTTGCTGGCGTCCCGCGCCGAGCTTTGGCAGGATGGCCGGCCGCATCTCGCCGCCGCGCGGTCCGGACCATTCCCCTCGAACGCCGGCCCGGCACCTGCGGCCCTGCTCAGCGGGGGTCGCGCCGGGTCCTGCACACTGGCCCCATGCGCATCGAGACGGCGAGCGAGCCCGGCACCAGGGACGTACCCAACGAGGACTTCGTGTCGGTGGCCCTGCCGGCGTCCGGCGCGGGCGGGGCACTGGTGCTGCTGGACGGCGTCACGCCGCCGCCGGACAACGGCGGTTGCGTCCACTCGGTGCCCTGGTTCACCGCCCGGCTCGGCGGCGCGCTGCTCGAACTGTCCGTTTCACGGCGGGACATGACGCTTGCGGCCTGTCTGTCGGCGGCCATCTCCCGCACCGCGGACGCCCATCGCCAAACATGTGATCTTTCTCACCCACTCACCCCGCAGGCCACAGTGGTCACAGTGCGCTGGGACGACGCCTGGGTCGAGCACCTGGTGCTCTCCGACTCCGCGCTGCTGCTGGAAGCGCCCGACGGCACGCTGACACCGGTCCTGGACGACCGGATCGAGCGGCTGCGGGCGGCCGGCGTGCGGGTCGCACCGCTGCGCAACCTCGAAGGCGGCTTCTTCACCGCCGCGGCCGATCCGGCGGTGACCGCCCGCGCGGTCACCGGGCGCACCCCGCGCGCGTCGGTGCGGGCCATGGCGGCGCTCACCGACGGCGCGGCGCGCGCCGTCGAGCGGTTCGGCGCGGACGACTGGCAGGACACCTTCGCGCTGCTGCGCAAGGCCGGCCCCGAGGCGCTGATCGCCCGGGTCCGGTCGCTGGAGGACGCCGACCCGGCGGGCGAGGAGTTCCCCCGCGGCAAGCCGTACGACGACGCGACGGCGGTCCTCGTCGAGCTGGGGCGCCAGAGCCAGGGCTGATCGAGGGTGTGACGCGCCCCGGGACCTGGACCGGCTCAGGGCCGGCGCGGGACCGGCCCAGACCGGCTCAGGACCGGATCAAGACCGGCCCGGGACCGGCTCAGGGCTGGCTGTCGCCGAGCTGGAGGTCGTTGAGCCGGTGCAGCAGCCGCGCCAGTTCGGCGACCTCCGCGCGGTCCCAGGAGGCGAGCTGCCGCAGGTAGCGCTCGCGGCGCGCGGTGCGCACCCGGGAGAACCGCTCGCGGCCCTCGTCGGTGAGCCGCACCAGGAACGCCCGGCCGTCCGCCGGGTCGGGCTCGCGCGCGACCAGCCCCAGGTCCTCCAGCGCGCGCAACTGGCGGCTCATGGTGGCCTTGCCGACCCCGAAGTACGCGGCGAGGTCGGTGGCCCGCTCCGGCTCGGCCTCGGCGAGCCGGACCAGCAGGCCGTACGCGGACGACTCCAGCTCGGGGTGGACCGCCCGCGCCAGTTCGCCCGAGGCCGCGCGCGCCCGGCGCAGCAGCACGGTGATCTCCCGCTCCAGCGCGTCGGTGGTGCTGTCCCGTACGGTGCCGGTCGCTTCGCTCACAGTGTTCCCGCTTTCAATGCAAGAAAGTTTTTTTCAGCCAGGGCGGTTCTCGCAGCACGTCAAGTATTTCGCAGGCGTAGACCAAAGGCGTTTTCAGGGGCTCTTTCCCGTCACTCCGGGCCGCCCGTACCTTCTGATCTGTCATGGCCATTCCAAGGCCATGCCGAGTCACCCCCAGCGCCACCCCCACCCTGGAGGCAGCATGTCCCACGGAGGTCTCTCCGTCGTACACCGCACAGGCTCGGCCCGGACCAGAGTCGCACTGCTGGCCGGTCTCTTCGTCGCCCTGCTCGCCCTCGTGATGGGCGCGCCCGGCACGGCGCACGCCGCGGGCAAGGGCAACGTCAGCCACCCCGAACTGGACTGGATGGGCTCCACGGTGCGGGCCCACGAGGGCTCCCACTCGACCGGGAACGTCGTCAGCCCGATGGTGGCGCAGACCGCCGGCATGGACGTGTCCAGCTACCAGGGCAACGTCGCGTGGTCGACGGCCTGGAACAACGGCGCCCGGTTCGCCTACGTCAAGGCCACCGAGAGCACCACGTACACGAACCCGTACTTCGCGCAGCAGTACAACGGTTCGTACAACGTCGGCATGATCCGCGGCTCGTACCACTTCGCGACGCCCAACACCGCGGGCGGCGCCGCGCAGGCGGACTACTTCATCGCCCACGGCGGCGGCTGGTCGGCGGACGGCAAGACGCTTCCGGGCGCGCTCGACATCGAGTACAACCCCTACGGCGCGACCTGCTACGGCCTCAGCCAGGCGAGCATGGTCAGCTGGATCCACGCGTTCGCCAACGAGTACCACGCCAAGGAAGGCGTGTACCCGGTGATCTACTCGACCTACGACTGGTGGTCGACCTGCACCGGCAACAACAGCGGCTTCGCGGCGACCAGCCCGTTCTGGATCGCCAAGTACGCGAGCAGCGCCGGGACGCTCCCCGCGGGCTACGGGTACTACACGTTCTGGCAGTACGCGGACTCCGGGGTGTTCCCCGGTGACCAGGACTACTTCAACGGCGACACCACCCGGCTGAAGGCCCTCGCCCTCGGCTGACGAAGTCCACCCACCCCACCGGGTGAACGCCACAGGGCGGGCCCTGACATGTGCAGGGCCCGCCCTGAGCGATGCCGCTCACCGCGTGGTGGGCGTCAGGCGGCCAGCGGGACGGAGGGGGCGTCCGCCTCGGCGGGTTCGAGCGCCAGCTTGAGGACGTGGCGGACGTCGCTGACCGCGTGGACCTCGAGCGCCTCCAGGATCTCGGCCGGGACGTCGTCCAGGTCCGGCTCGTTCCGCTTCGGGATCACCACCGTGGTGATCCCCGCCCGGTGCGCCGCCAGCAGCTTCTGCTTGACCCCGCCGATCGGCAGCACCCGCCCGGTCAGGGACACCTCGCCCGTCATCGCCACGTCGGTGCGGACCCGCCGCCCCGAGAGCAGCGACGCCAGCGCCGTCGTCATGGTGACGCCCGCGCTCGGCCCGTCCTTCGGGACCGCTCCCGCGGGCACGTGCAGGTGCACGCCGCGGTCCTTCAGGTCGCCGACCGGCAGCTCCAGTTCGGCGCCGTGCGAGCGCAGGAAGGACAGCGCGATCCGCGCCGACTCCTTCATCACGTCGCCCAGCTGGCCGGTGAGCTGCAGGCCCGCGCCGCCGGTCTCCGGATCGGCCAGCGACGCCTCGATGTAGAGCACGTCGCCGCCCGCGCCGGTGACCGCCAGGCCGGTGGCCACACCGGGCACCGCGGTCCGCCGCTCGTCCGGGTCCTGGGCGGACTCCGGGACGTGGTGCGGCCGGCCGATCAGGCCCCGCAGGTCGTCCGTGCCGACGCTGAACGGAAGTTCCTGGTCGCCCAGTTCGTGCCGTGCCGCGATCTTGCGCAGGATGCGGGCGATGGTCCGCTCCAGGGTGCGCACGCCGGCCTCCCGGGTGTACTCCCCGGCCAGCCTGCGCAGCGCGTCCTCGGACAGCGCGACCTCGTCCGTGCCCAGGCCCGCCCGCTCCAGCTGGCGCGGGAGCAGGTGGTCGCGGGCGATGACGACCTTCTCGTCCTCGGTGTAGCCGTCCAGCCTGACGAGCTCCATCCGGTCGAGCAGCGGCTCGGGGATGGCCTCCAGGACGTTGGCGGTGGCCAGGAACACCACGTCGGACAGGTCGAGTTCGACCTCCAGGTAGTGGTCGCGGAAGGTGTGGTTCTGCGCCGGGTCGAGGACCTCCAGCAGGGCGGCCGCCGGGTCGCCCCGGTAGTCCGAGCCGACCTTGTCGATCTCGTCGAGCAGCACCACCGGGTTCATCGACCCGGCCTCCTTGATGGCCCGGACGATCCGGCCGGGCAGCGCGCCCACGTACGTCCTGCGGTGGCCGCGGATCTCCGCCTCGTCACGGACGCCGCCGAGCGCCACGCGGACGAACTCGCGGCCCATCGCGCGGGCCACGGACTCGCCCAGCGAGGTCTTGCCGACGCCGGGCGGGCCGACCAGGGCCAGCACCGCGCCGCCGCGCCGCCCGCCGACCACGCCGAGGCCGCGGTCGGCCCGGCGCTTGCGCACCGCCAGGTACTCGGTGATGCGCTCCTTGACGTCCTCCAGGCCGGCGTGGTCGGCGTCGAGCACCGCCCGCGCGCCGGACACGTCGTAGGTGTCCTGGGTCGTGGTGTTCCACGGCAGCTCCAGGACGGTGTCGAGCCAGGTGCGGATCCAGCTGCCCTCCGGCGAGGCATCGGAGGATCGCTCCAGCTTCTCGACCTCCTTCAGGGCCGCCTCCCGGACGTTCTCCGGCAGGTCGGCGGCCTCGACACGGGCGCGGTAGTCGTCGCTCTCGTTGTCCGGATCGCCGTTCAGCTCGGCCAGTTCCTTGCGGACGGCCTCCAACTGCTGCCGCAGCAGGAACTCCCGCTGCTGCTTCTCCATGCCTTCCTGGACGTCCTTGCGGATGGACTCCGCGACGTCCTGCTCGGCGAGGTGGTCGCGCAGCCACTGGATGGCCAGCCGCAGCCGGGCCACCGGGTCGGCGGTCTCCAGCAGCTCGATGCGCTGCTCGGCGGTCAGGTACGGCGAGTATCCGGAGTTGTCGGCCAGCTGGCTCACGTCGTCGATCTGCTGGACGCGGTCCACGACCTGCCAGGCGCCGCGCTTGCGCAGCCAGCTGGTGGCCAGGGCCTTGTACTCCTTCATCAGCTCGGCGACGGTGCCGGGCGACTCGGCGGGCTCGGGCTCCTCGATCGAGGTGCCCTCGACCCACAGGGCCGCGCCGGGACCGGTGGTGCCGGCGCCGATGCGGACGCGGGCGCGACCGCGGATGACCGCTCCGGGGTCGCCGTCGGACAGCCGGCCGACCTGCTCGACGGTGCCGAGCGTGCCGACCGCGGCGTACTTCCCGTCCACTCGCGGGACCAGGAGTACGCGGGGCTTCCCCGAATCGCTCCCGCGGTGGGCGGCCTGGGCGGCCTCCACCGCAGCACGCACCTCGCCGTCGGTCAGGTCGAGGGGCACGACCATGCCCGGCAGGACGACTTCGTCGTCCAGGGGCAGGACGGGGAGCGTGAGGGTGGCGGTGCCGGGCTCAGAGGCCATGATCTCTCCCTAAGCAAGCAAATTGAGTACACCCGACTCAACCCATGCCCCGGGCCCGGTGTTCCCACCGCCTGTTCGCCCACAGCGATCGCCCCCTCGCGGCCCGCGCACGGCCCGCCCGCGCTCGCCCGCGGCGGGAAGCGCCCGGGCCGCCCCGGCGGCCGAGCGCCGGGAAAACCCGTTGCGGGCGCCCGTAACGTGAGCGGGTGACGGCACACGGGCCGACGGCCCGGCAGCCGACGAACCGGGGGGGACGCCAATGACGGACACCTCAGCGCTGCTTGCGGCCTATGACGCACAACTGCGGGGAGCCCCCGCCGTACTCCCGGCGGGCGTGGTGTGCGAGCAGGACGGACCGCTGACCCGGATGGTGGGGCAGGTCCGCGGCTTCGTGCAGGCACCCGCCGACCTCGGCGTGGAGGGCGCCGCGCTCGACGCCCTCATCGCGCGCCAGCGCGACTACTTCGCGGCCCGCGGTGAAGGGGTGGAGTGGAAGGTCCGCGGCCACGACCGCCCGGCCGCGCTGCCCGAGCGGCTGCACGCCGCCGGCTTCCGGCCCGAGGACCGGGAGACCGTGCTGATCGGCCGCACCGACCGGCTGGCCGGCGACACCGCGGCCCCGCCCGGCATCACGATCCGCCGCACCGCGGCCGACGCCGACTTCACGGCCGTCGCCGCGCTGCTGACCGACGTCTGGGACATGGACATGTCCTTCCTCGGCGAGGACCTGCGCAGCCGGGTGGCCGCGGCGCCGGAGGACGTCGTGGTGTTCCTGGCCGAGGCCGAGGGCGTGCTGGTCTCGGCCGCCTGGATCGTGTTCCGGCCCGGCACCGACTTCGCCGGGCTGTGGGGCGGCTCCACCCTCGCCGCCTGGCGCGGACGCGGCGTCTACCGGGCCCTGGTCGCCGCCCGCGCCCGCCTGGCCGCCGCCCGCGCGGTGCCATACCTCCAGGTCGACGCCTCCGACGACAGCGCGCCCATCCTGCGCAGGCTCGGCTTCGCCGCCGTCACCACCACAACCCCGTACGTCTGGACCCCACCGACCCGCACCCCCGCCTGACCCGCGGGTCGCATCCCGCGGGGGCCCGGGGTTCCCCAGGACCCCACCTGGGAGGTGGCGCCGGCGCGCTCGACCCCGCTGCGGGCCACAGCCCGCCACCACCCCGAAGGCGCTTCCGGGTCCGATCCGGACCACCGAACCGATGGGTGGCCCGCCACGCCGGGCGGAGCTCCGGGAGACCCCGCGCCCCTGCCGGGGTGACCCGCCGCCGTCAGGCCGCGCCACCGCCATGGCGCCCCAACGGGGCAGCCCGATCCGATCCGGACCACCGAACCGGTGGGAGGCCCCCCACGCCGGGCGGAACTCCGGGAGACCCGCGCCCCCTGAAGAGGTGACCCGCCGCCGTCAAAGCGCGCCACCGCCGTAGCTCCCCAACGGGGCAGCCCGATCCG
>WRCZ01000174.1 GCA_009783685.1 Actinomycetes bacterium | reverse complement strand
GGTCTGGAGCAGCGCCAGGCACAGGCGGTCCAGCGACAGGCCCAGCGGCGTCGCGAAGAACCCGCCGTGGTGGTAGGCGGCCGGGCCGCCGTCGGGACCGCCGTCCTCGGTGATCAGCGGGTTCTCCGACGGGGAGTTGAGCTCGACGGCGAGGATCCGGCGCAGCTCGCCCGCCGCTTCCAGCGCCGGGCCGTGGGCCTGCGGGAACGCCCGGAAGCCGTACGGGTCCTGGATGCGCAGGCCGGTGGAGTGCGGGCGGTCGGGCGCGCCGAGCAGCCGCCGTACCTCCGCGGCGGCGTGCATCGCGCCCGGGTAGGGGCGCAGCGCGTGCACGGGTGCGGCGTACGCCTCCAGGGAGCCGGAGACCGCGGCCAGCGACAGCGCGGCGACGGCGTGCCCGGCGCGCAGCAGCATCTCGACCTCGTGGCAGGCCAGGGCGGCCTGGCCCAGCGTGAGGGCGCTGCTGCTCATCAGCGCGAGGGCGTCGCCGAGTTCGAGGGTGACCGGTGCGGGCACGGCCGTCGGGACGAGCCGCGTGGCGTCGGTCTCGCCGGGCGCCAGGTCCCCGCAGAGCCAGGGGCGTTCGCCGATCAGCGTGAGCCCGGCCTGCGCCAGCGCGGTGAGGTCGCCGGTGCCGACCGCGCCGAACTCGTTGACGGCCGGGTGCACGCCGAGCCGCAGCGCCTCCACCATCGCCTCGACGACGGCGGGTTGCAGGCCCGAGCCGCCCGCGAGCACCTGGTTGGCGCGGATCGCGAGCATGGCCCGCACCTGGCGGGACGGCAGCAGCGCGCCGATGCCGCCGGCGTGGCTGCGCAGCAGCCGCAGGTCCTGCCCCGCCTGGTCCTCGGCGGCGACGAACACCATCCGGTTGGCGCCGACTCCGGTGTGCCGCCCGTAGAGGCGGCCGGACGCGGCCAGCGCGCGGCCGGTGCGCCAGGAGCGGTCGGCGCGGGCGAGGGCGTCGGGCGGGACCGCCGGTTCCGCGTCGCGGCCGGCGAGGGCGGCGACCGCGTCGGGGTCCAGGCTCGCCCCGTCGAGCACCACGAAGGCACCCTCCCCGGGGGAGGGTGCCTTCGTGGGCGGCGACGCGGGGTCCATGTCAGGCCAGGCCGGCCGACTTCAGCCACGCCTGCGCGACGGCCAGCGGGTCCTTCTTGTCGTTCTGCACCTGGGCGTTCATGTCGAGCAGCGCCTCGGTGGTCAGCTTCGCGGAGACCGCGTTGAGCGCGTCCACGCCGTTCTGCTGCAGACCGGTCTTGGAGACCAGCGGCAGCACGTTCTCGAAGCCGAACAGGTTCTTCGGGTCCTTCAGCGAGACCCACTTCTCCTGGGCGATGGTGACGTCGGTGCTGAAGATGTCCGCGGCCTGCACGTTGTCGTTCTTCAGCGCGGCCTCGGTGAGCGGGCCGCCGACGTCCAGCGTCTTGTACGACTTGGGCGTCAGCCCGTACACGGACTTGAGCCCGAGCAGGCCCTGCTGCCGGTTCTTGAACTCCGGCGAGCCGCCGAAGGTGATCTCGTTGCCGTGCTTCGCCAGGTCCGCGATCGTCGAGTCCGCGGTCAGGTGGTACTTGGCGGCGGTGGCCGCGTTGACCGTCACCGAGTCCTTGTCCTCGGCGGGCGCCGGGTTCAGGATCGTGAGCTTCGAGTCGAGCTTCGCGGTGATCGCGGTCGCCGTCGCGTCCACGGTCGTCGGCGTCGCCTTGGGGTCGAGGTACGCCAGCAGCGCGCCGTTGTACTCGGGCAGCACGGTCACCGAGCCGTTCTGCAGCATCTTGTACGTGGTCTCGCGGGTGCCGATGTTCGGCTTGTAACTGACGTTGATCCCCTTGGCCTTGAGCGCCTCACCGTAGATGTCGCCGATGAGGATGGACTCGGGGAAGTTGTTGGAGCCGACCACGACCGTGCCCGCCTTGGCCTTGGGCGCGGCCAGCGGGTCCTTGGAGCCGGAGGAGGAAGAGGAACAGCTCGCCAGCAGGGGGGCTGCGGTGACCGCGGCGATGGCGAGCGCGGCCAGTCGGATGTTCCTCGGGCTGGACAAGGTGTTCTTCACGTGGGGATTCACGATTACCGCTTCCGGACGAAATGGGCTTCGGACATGGATCGCTTGTTCGAGCGGGGCCTGCGGCTACCCCGAAATCCAGCCATGGGCCTTCGGGGCAGTCAAGCGAATAAGGTCACCGATCGGCATGGGATCGGCATCGGATCGGCCTCCGCTCCCGGCAGTCGTGCCTCCGCTCGCGGGGGCCGGCCGGCGGCCGCGGGCTCACCGGCGGCGCCGCACGCCGGGGGACACGACGAGCCGGCCGACCGCCCAGAACAGTCCCATCGTCACGAGCGCCAGCCCGGCGACGAGGACCGCTCCGCCGACCACCTGCGCGTAGGTCTGCTGGGCGAGGCCGTCGATGATGTAGCGGCCGAAGCCGCCGAGGCTGATGTACGCGGCGATGGTCGCGGTCGACACGACCTGGATCGCCGCCGAGCGCAGGCCGCCGAGGATCAGCGGCAGCGCGACCGGGAGTTCGACCTGGAAGAGCACGCTCAGGGAGGTCATCCCCATGCCGCGGGCCGCGTCGACCGGCGCCGGGTCCACGTTGCGGATCGCCTCGTGCGCGGTGACGAGGATCGGCGCGACGGCCAGCGCCACCAGCGGGACCATCGCCGGCGTGGTGCCCAACTGGCCCAGCCAGACGGTCATCAGCACCAGCAAGCCGAAACTGGGCAGCGCGCGGGCGCCGGTGGCGAACGCGGACAGCGCGTAGCCGCCGCGCCCGGTGTGGCCGGTGAACAGGCCCAGCGGCAGCCCGATGGCCGCGGCGATGGCGAGCGCGATCGCGCTGTACTCGACGTGCTCCACCAGGCGGTGCGGGATGCCGTTCTCGCCGTGCCAGTTGGCGCCGTCGGAGAAGAAGGAGTTGAGGAAGTGCAGGAGGTTCATCGGGCGGCCTCCCCGAGCGCGGCGGCGTCCTGGGGAGCCGCGTCCTTGCCGGTCACGTCCGTGCCGGTCAGGTCCTTGCCGGTCACGTTGTCCCCGGCGGGATCGGTGCCGGGCCCGATGTCGTCGCCCGGCCCGGTGCGGGCCCGTCGCGCGGCCGCCCGGCCGTGCGGCTGCCACGGCGTGAGCAGCACCTGCGCCAGCACCAGCAGGCCGTCGACCGCGATCGCCAGCACCGCGGTGGTCACCACGGACGTGACGATCAGCGGATCGCGGTGGTAGATCATGCCGTCGTGCAGCAGGTTGCCGAGCGCGCCCTGGTTTCCGATGATCGCGCCGACGCTGACCAGGCTGATGCTGGACACCGCGGCCAGCCGCAGGCCGGCCATGATCGCCGGTACCGCGATGGGCAGTTCGACCTGCACGAACCGCCGGAACGAGCCGAAGCCCATCGCGGTGGCCGCGGCCACCGTGTCCGGTGACACCGCCCGGGTGCCCTCCACGATCGCCGGCACCAGCAGCACCAGGCTGTAGACGGTCAGCGGGATCATCACGGTCGTCTCGGTGGCCCCCGTGTAGTCGATGAGGACGACGAAGAAGGCCAGCGACGGGATCGCGTACAGCACCGTGGTGACCCACAGCACCGGCGCGTAGAACCAGTTGAAGCGGGCGCACACCAGGGCGATCGGCAGCGCGATGAGCAGGCCGAACAGCACCGGCAGCAGCGCCTCCTGCAAATGCAGGCCGATCAGGCCCAGATAGGAGTGCTGCAGGTCGCTCGGGATGTCGAAGTACTGGTTCATCGCAGCGCCTTCACCGGCTCCCCGGCGTCCCCGTCGGGGCTGTCCGGTTTCGCCGCGCGCCGGGCGTGCGCGCCGCGGATCGCGGTGGCGATGGTCTCCTGCGAGGTGACGCCGACCGCCTTCCCGGTGCCGTCCACCGCCACCGCCCAGCCCGTCGGCGAGAGCACCGCGCAGTCGAGCGCGTCACGCAGCGACTCGCGGCCGAAGACGAAGGGGCGGCCGTGCGGCAGCAGCGGAGCGGCGGCGGCCGGGGCAGGGGACCGTTCCGCGGCCGTGCGCTCGGCGCTTTCCGCGGCGGGCGCGTCGGCGGAGTCCGCCGCCTGCGCGTCGGTTGAGCCCGCGGCTTGCGCGTCGGCGGAGTCCGGGGCCTGCCCGTCGGCGGAGTCGGGGGCCTGCTCACCGGTGGAATCCGCCGGCTGCTCGCCGGTGGAGTCCGCGGCCTGCGCGGCCAGTTCCTCGGCCTTGGCCCAGCCCAGCGGCTTGCCCTCGGCGTCGGTGACCAGCAGGTACGGCAGCTCGGGCAGGGTGCGCTCGGCGATCTGCGCGGCGTCGGCGTCGACCGTGACGATGGGCGTGGTCGTCACGTCCAGGCCGGCCGAGGTGAAGAACGACAGGCGGCGGATACCGCGGTCGGTGCCGAGGAAGTCCTCCACGAACGCGTCCGCGGGCGACGACAGCAGCTCGTCCGGCGGCGCGAACTGCGCCAGGTGCCCGCCGGTCCGCATCACCGCGATCATGTTGCCGAGCTTGATCGCCTCGTCGATGTCGTGCGTGACGAACACGATGGTCTTGCCCAGCTCGGCCTGGATCCGCAGCAGCTCGGCCTGAAGGCCCTTGCGGACGATCGGGTCGACCGCGGAGAACGGCTCGTCCATCAGCAGCACCGGCGGGTCCGCGGCCAGCGCCCGCGCCACGCCCACCCGCTGCTGCTGGCCGCCGGAGAGCTGGTACGGGTAGCGCTTGGCCAGGGCGGCGTCCAGGCCGACCCGCTCCATCAGCTCCCTCGCCCGCTCCCGGGCGCGGGAGCGGTCCCAGCCCAGCATCCGCGGCACGGTCGCGATGTTGTCGACGATCGTGCGGTGCTGGAACAGGCCGGCGTTCTGGATGACGTAACCCATGGAACGGCGCAGCGCCGTGACCGGCTGCTGCGCGATGTCCTGGCCGTCGAGCAGGATGCGGCCGCCGCTCGGCTCGATCATCCGGTTGATCATGCGCAGGGTGGTGGTCTTGCCGCAGCCCGAAGGGCCCACGAGCACGGTGATCGACCCGTCGGGAATGTCCAGGGTGAGGTCGTCCACCGCGACGGTGCCATCTGGGTACCGCTTGGTGACTGACTCGATGCGTATCAACGTGCTTCCCCTTCGGGGGTGGACGGGCCGTCCCGCGGGAGCCTATCCCGCAGGTACGTCAAGACATGGAGATGCGGATGCCCCGCCACACCGCGTTCACACCTGTGCAACAGGTCTCACCTGGAGGTGCGCGACGGCCCGTGCCCAGGCGTGGCACGGGCCTTCTCCGGGTGGCGCGGAGTCTGTGTCCTGCGTCACGGGGTACGCCACGGGGTCCGTCACGGGATCCGTCGCCGCCCCCTTCACGCGCCCTTCACGGGCCTCCACGTCGCCCGATCGCGTGACCGTTCGCCGACCGCGGGTCACCGGAGTTCGGGGGCGCCCCCGAACTCCGACCGGCGTCCGCACCCCCTCACGCCGAGGCGACAGCCGGACGCGTCCGCGCCGATCTGCGTGCCGCCGGGCCGGAGGTGTGAGGCGCGTGACAGCGGGGCGTGGGCGCGCGGTGCAGCATAGGGGCGGCATTCGGCGAGGCGGAGGAGAAGGACGGAAATGGGCGAGGGTACGCAGCAGTACGCGGGCGTCGGCGGTGCGGGCGCGACGGCTCTGGTGATCCAGAGCACCCCGAACGGCGGCCCGGGCCGCTGGGAGGGCTGGCTCCGCGAGGGTGGCCTGGACCTGGACGTGGTGGCCGCGTACGACGGCGCCCCCGTCCCCGAGTCCCTGGCGGGCCATCAGGCACTCGTGGTGCTGGGCGGCGGCTACCTGCCGGACGACGACGCCCGCGCCCCGTGGCTGCCGGCGACCCGCGCGCTGGTGCAGGAGGCGCTGGCCACCGGCACGCCCGTCTTCGGGATCTGCCTCGGCGGCCAGATGCTCGCGCACGTCGCCGGCGGCGCGGTCAAGGGCAGCCACGGGCACCCGGAGTACGGCAGCACCCCGCTGCGGCTGCGGGACGCCGCGGCCGAGGACCCGCTGTTCCAGGGCCTCCCCGCCACTCCCACCGCGATCGAGCACCACGTCGACGCGATCACCGAACTGCCGCCCGGCGCCGAGTGGCTGGTCGAGTCCGACACCTGCCCGTACCAGGCGTTCCGCCTCGGCGACGGGCCCGCGTGGGGCGTCCAGTTCCACCCCGAGACCACTGCGGACCGCATCCGCCAGTGGGACGCCGCCAACGTCGAGTCCCACGGCTTCGACCGCGACACCCTCCACCGCGCCGCCCTCGCCGACGAGCCCGCCGCCACCGACGTCTGGCACACCGTGGCCCTCCGCTTCGCCGCCCAGGCGACCGAGCGCGCCGGTGCCGCCTGACGCGGCGTACAACCTCTGCCCCTGGCCGGTGGTCGGACCGGCCAGGGGCGCACGGATGGCGTCCCGCTCCAGAGGGGGGAGCCTTCCATGTCGTTTCACGTGTCCCGCCGCCGCCCGTCTCCGCACCCCGGCCGGCGCCGGCTCGGCGCGGCGACCGCCACCGTTCTCGCCGTCACGCTCGGCGCGGCCTCGATGACCGCCGCGCCCGCGGGTGCGACCCAAGTCCCGTCCGCGAGCGCCGAGTCGAGCGGCCTGCTCCCGATGGTGCCCGGCGCGAGACTGGCCGCCGCGGGCGCCCAGGGCTACCTGACATACGTCCCGCACGGCGACGACGTCTCCGGAAAGCTCCGGTGGACGCCGTACGCGGGCGGGACGGCGCGCGACACGCTCTTCGACGACATCGAAGGGACCGCCGAGACGTCCGGGGACATGGTCGTCAGCGCGAGCGAGATCCACGGCGTCGAGGCGCGTGACCTGTCCACCGGCACGTCGTTCCGCATGCGGACGGTCGACGACGGCCTGGACAGCCTCTACGGGGGCGTCGCGGGGCGGGACTTGTTCATCGACGGTGCCACCAGGCTGTGGATGCAGGACGGCGACAGCGAACCGCGCGCCGTGCAGGGCCTGCCGGCCCGGACCTTCTACGGTCGGGTGCGGCCGGGCGACGCGACGCACGGCCTGGTCGACGTCGACACGTCGGCCTCGGGAGGCGGGAAGCGCATCGGCCTCATCGACCTGACCGACGCCACCGTCACCTTGCCCTGTCCGCCACAGGCGCGGAACCCGGTCATCTCCGGCAACCGCCTGGCCTGGGTCGAGGACGACACGGCAACGCACGCGGTCCGGGTGGTCGTCCACGACCGGACCACCGGCGCCGACACGGTCGTCCCCGTACCGGGGACCACGGCGGGCGCGGACCTGAGGATCGGTCTGCTCGGCGACTGGGTGACGTACGGGACGACGGCCCTGCGCGCCGGGACCGGCGAGAAGGTCACCCTCCTGGACAGCGTCGACTCCTCGTCCACCACTCCCGACGGCACCTCGCAGGTCCTCCAGGGCAGCAACTCCCGTGACGGCGCGGGGGTCTTCCGGGTCTCGCTCGGATCGGACGGGCGCCCGGCCGTGCGGCTCCTCGCGCACGCGGGCACCACCACCTCCGCCCTGCACGACCTCGACGACGACGGTCTCCCCGACCTGCTGGGCCGGGACGCCTCGGGCGTGCTGTGGCGGGACAGCGCGGCGGACGGGCGCCCGCGGGCCGCGATCGGCGGCGGCTGGCAGATCTACGACAAGATCGAGGCGGTCGGCGACATCGCGGGATGGGGCAACCCCGGCTTCGTGCCCGAACTCGTCGCCCGTGACAAGGCGGGGGTCCTGTGGCTGTACTCCGGCCGGGAGGACGGCGGCCTCACCAAGCGCGTCCGGATCGGCGGGGGTTGGCAGGTCTACACCCACCTCACCGGCGGCAGCGACCTCACGGGCGACGGTCGTCCCGACGTCGTCGCCGTCGACCGGTCCGGCGTCCTCTGGCTCTACCCCAGCACCGGCGACGCGTCCCGCCCCTTCGCGCCCCGCAAGCGCGTCGGCGCAGGCTGGGGCGTCTACGACCAGATCACCGCCGTCGGAGACCTCGCCGGAGCGCCCGGCGGCGACCTCGTCGCCCGCGACCGGTCCGGCGTCCTGTGGCTCTACCTCGGCACCGGCAGCGGCACGTTCACGCAGCGCACGAAGATCGGCGGCGGCTGGCAGGTCTACTCCGAACTCGTCGCCGCGGGCGACGCCGACCACGACGGCCGGGCCGACCTCTTCGCCTACACCCCCGCCACCCGCACCGTCTCCCTCTACTCCGGCACCGGCGACCGCCACCGCCCCTTCGCCCCCCGCACACCCTCCGACCCCCTCAAGGACCTCCCCTACGACCACATCGCCTGACCCGGCCCGGGCCCTGCCGAGTTCCGCCCACGACTGCCGTCACGTCAGCCCGGATCGGGATCGTCGGCCGGCGCGCCGGGCCCGGCCCACCCCGCGGTGTTCGCGTACGACGCGTACGAGTAGCGGGTGCGGCGGTCCCAGTCCTCGCCGGTGACGCGCAGATACGCCTGGTCCGGCACATGGACCAGGCTCTCCGCCCAGACCAGGTCCCGGGCGTACGGGGCGAACAGCCGCGGATCGCGGAGCACCGCCTCGTACGCCGCCGCCAGGGCGAGGGCCCGGGTACGTCGTCGGGTCCGACGCGCGCATGATGGGGGTACCGTCGCGGCCGGCGCTGCGGACGCGGGACTGTCCGGTCAGGGGGCGTCGGGGTTGAACAAGGCGGGTGCGGCGGGTTCAACGGCCGCCGCTGGTACGGCCGGCCGGGCCGGCTTCTCGGAAAGGGGCGCGGCGTGACCGCGGAGATGAGGACGGCGCTGGTGACGGGCGCGACGTCGGGGCTGGGGCGGGCCGTCGCCACGGCCCTGTCCCGGCAGGGCCTCCGGGTGCTGGTGCACGGCCGGGACCGCGGGCGGGCCGAGGCGCTCGTCGCCGAACTCCCCGGCGCAGAACCGCTGGTGGCCGACCTGGCCTCGCTCGCGCAGGTCCGCGAACTGGCCCTGCACGTCCGGGCCACGCAGCCCGCCCTGCACGTCCTCGTCAACAACGCGGGCGTCGGCGCCGGCAAGCCCCCGCACCGCGAACGCGAACTCAGTGCGGACGGGCACGAGTTGAGGGTGGCCGTGAACTACCTCGCGCCCGTGCTGCTCACCCGGCTGCTGCTGCCCCTGCTGGCGGCGTCCTCGTCCGCCGAGGCACCCTCGCGCGTGGTGAACGTCGGCTCGGCCGGCCAGGCGCCGATCGACCCGGACGACCTGGACTTCACGCGCGGCTACGACGGCATGGAGGCGTACATGCGCAGCAAGTTCGCGCTGGCCGCCTTCACCGTGGACCTCGCCGCGGCCCCCGAGGCGGCCGGCGTCAACGTCAACTGCGTCCACCCCGCCACGTTCATGGACACCGGCATGGTGGTCGAGTCCGGCATCACCCCCAGGTCCTCCATCGACGACGGCGTCCCCCCGGTCCTCGCCCTCGCCGCCGGTCCCGCCGGAGCCGCCACCACCGGCCACTACTTCGACGGCACCCGCCAGGCCGCCCCCCACCCCGCAATCCGCACCGCCACCCTCCGCACCCACCTCTCCACCACCACGTCCCACCTCCTGGCCCCCTACCTCTAGGTGACACGGGCGGCGACTGGACGACGAGGACGCACCGCGCGCGTGGCGACGCGGCCGCCGTCGTGGACGGTCACTCCGGGGCGGTGTCCCGGGCGATCCCAGAGCCTAGGCGGATTACCGCGAAACGCCAGGTCAGGGCGGAGTTGCCCCTCGCCTGTACGGGCTGGTCGCCGCGGGAACCCGAGCGGGCCGACCGGGGTGTCCGGAAGCCGCTGAAGACGGCGTCGGGCACCCGCTGAAGCCCCCTACGGCCCCGTTTCCGGGGCACGGACGGTCCTTCTTTCAGGGCGTCCGGGCGCTCCGGTGCGGTGGGCCGGGCTGGAGGCCGCGATCGTCGGGCTCGCCGATTCGGGCGTGTGCGCGGCGCCGTGTCCTGCTACGGTCTCCGCCATGAAGCGCGCTGCCATGACGACGACGCCGGAGAGTGTCCCGGCGCGCTGACCGATGTCTTAGTCCGAAGCCCCGGGGCGAGTGCCCCGGGGCTTCGTCCTGTGGTCACTCGCCCGATGTCTGCGAGGAGACCCCCATGCATGACCACCGCAAGCTCGGCCGCGAACTGGATCTGTTCGGCACCGACCCGCTGATCGGCGCGGGCCTGCCCTACTGGCTGCCCGACGGCGCGACCGTACGGCACACCCTGGAGGAGTACATCCGCGCCGCCGAGCGGCGCGCGGGGTACCGCCATGTGTACTCACCGGTGCTCGGCAAGCGGGAGCTGTACGAGATTTCGGGGCACTGGGCGCACTACAGCGACGACATGTTCCCCCCGATGGAACTCGGCGGCGAG
>WRCZ01000173.1 GCA_009783685.1 Actinomycetes bacterium | reverse complement strand
CCGGACCACCTGGCCACGCTGGAGGCCGACGCGTCGTTGTGGTCGGCGTACGGCTGGACCGATCCGGTGGGCAACCTCTCCGGGCGGCCCGTCTACGCCTTCCACGGCGGCAACGACACCACGGTGAAGGCGCCGGTCAGCGACGACGGCGTGGCGTTCTACCGGCACTTCGGCGCGAACGTGACGTACGACAACGGCTCGCAGGCCGGCCACGGCTGGGTCACCCCGTACGGCACGCTGGGCTGCACGGCCACCGCCTCGCCGTTCCTCGACAACTGCGGCACCGACCCGCAGAACGCCCTGCTGCGCACCCTGTTCGGCTCGGTCACCGCGCCGGCCGCGGGCCCGCTCGGCGGGACGCTGGTCGCGTTCGGCCAGGACGGGTACGCGGTGAACGGCTGGGCGAACGGCCTGAGCATGGACTCCACCGGCTTCGCCTACGTCCCCGCCGCGTGCACGCCCGGCCAGGCGTGCCGGCTGATGGTCGCGCTGCACGGCTGCGCGCAGGACTACAGCGACGTCGGCACCGCGTTCGTGGACCGCGCCAACCTCGACCAGTACGCCGACACCAACCACATGATCGTGCTGTACCCGCAGGCGATGCCGAGCGCCGCCAACCCGTACGGCTGCTGGGACTGGTGGGGGTACCTGGGGGCGACCAACTACCCGATCAAGGGCGGCGCCCAGATCGAGACCATCATGAACATGGTCCACGCGCTGGGCGGTTGACGCCGTGCGGCCCCGGCTCAGGCCCCCTCGTCGAGCAGCACCTGGATCAACTCCCGCTGCGCCTGCGTCAGCTGGGGGTCGGCGCAGTGGACCGTCCGGGAGTCGACGGTGATGTCGTAGCTGAAGCCGTCGGGGACGGGGGCCTGGGGGTAGCCGGGGGCCAGGGCCGCCTCGGCCAGCGCGTGGAGGTGGCCCGCGTCCGGCCGGCCGGTCGTGTCGATCGCGGCACGGCGGCTGATGCCGGCCAGGCCACCGGAGCGGACCACCTCGATGCGCATCGGCTGCTCACGCCTCCTGGGTCTGCTCGCCCGGCTGCTGGCGGGGCACAGCGCCGGTGCCCGCGGCGCCGCCGGCCGGGGTGACACCGACCTCGTGCCAGGCCGCGGCGACCGCCCGGGACTGCTCCCCTTCACCGTAGCGCGCGGTCGCCGCGGCGACCGTGGCCGCCGCGAAGTCCGCGAACTGGGCGTGCGCGGACAGCGAACCGCCGGTCAGCGTGTCGTACCAGACCTGACCCGCCTGCTCCCAGGCGTGGCCGCCGAGGGCCGCCGCGGCCAGGTAGAACGCCCGGTTGGGGATGCCCGAGTTGATGTGGACGCCGCCGTTGTCCTGCGATGTGGAGACGTAGCCGCTCATCGAGCCGGGCTGCGGGTCCTTGCCGAGGTTCGGGTCGTCGTAGGCGGTGCCCGGCGCCTTCATCGAGCGCAGCGCCTGGCCGTGCACCGACGGGGCGAGCAGGCCGGCGCCGATCAGCCAGTCGGCCTGCTCGGCGGTCTGGCCGAGCGTGTACTGCTTGATCAGGCTGCCGAAGACGTCCGAGACGGACTCGTTGAGCGCGCCGGACTGGCCGAAGTAGTCGAGGTTGGCGCTGTACTGGGTGACGCCGTGGGTGAGTTCGTGGCCGATGACGTCCACCGCGATGGTGAAGTCCAGGAAGATCCGGCCGTCCCCGTCGCCGAACACCATCTGCTCGCCGTTCCAGAAGGCGTTGTTGTAGTCCTTCAGGTAGTGGACGCTGGCGACCAGCGGCAGCCCCTGCCCGTCGACCGACCGGCGGCCGTACGCCGTGAGGTACGTCTCGAAGGTCGCCCCCAGGCCGTCGTAGGCCCGGTTGACGCTCGCGTCCTTCGACACCTTCGCGCCCTCGGTGCGGACGGTCGGCCCGGGCAGCGTGTCCTTGTGCTCCGCGTCGTGGATGGTGCGCTGCGGCGTGTCCGACCCGGCGGACGGTGTGCCGGCGGCGAGAGCGGCCCCGGTGGGGCCGATCACGGTGGTCAGCCGCCGGCGCGTGCGCTCGCGCGCGTCGTGTTCCAGGGTGCGGCGCGCGGCCTGGGACAGCGCGGCGTCACCGGAGCGGGCGAGGGTGTCGAGGACGTGCGGCGGCACGATCGTGCAGAAAACTCCCATGCGCGCAATGTGGCACTTTCCCTACGCACTGTCACCAGTTGCCGTCAAGATCCACGAAAAGGAGGGAATGATCACGGTTCGCGTGGACGGGCACGGTTGATCCGGCCGTCTTGCATACTGAGAGGACACCCGCATCGGCTGGGTGATCGCACGGCGAGCGGTTATGGTCGGACGCATCATGCGTTTCGGGCTGCTTCTCCTTAGCTGCCGCGGCGAGGGCCTGTAGTCGTAGGCCGACCCCCTCCCCGCGGAGTTCGGCGTTTCCAGCCGTCGGCCGTCCCCGAGCGGACCCCCGAGGAGCCAGAGCCCCCATGACCACCCCGAACCGTGTCGGTCGCGCCACGCCCATCACCGCCGCGACCGTGCGCCAGCGCCCCACCGCGATGCCGATCCACAAGTACGGCCGGTACGAGCAGGTGGACATCCCCGACCGCACCTGGCCCAACGCGCGGATCACCCAGGCCCCCCGGTGGCTGTCCACCGACCTGCGGGACGGCAACCAGGCGCTGATCGACCCGATGTCGCCGGCCCGCAAGCGGGAGATGTTCGACCTGCTGGTGCGCATGGGCTACAAGGAGATCGAGGTCGGCTTCCCGTCCTCCGGCCAGACCGACTTCGACTTCGTCCGCTCCATCATCGAGCAGGACGCGATCCCCGAGGACGTGACGATCTCCGTCCTGACGCAGGCCCGCGAGGAGCTGATCGAGCGGACCGTGGAGTCGCTGCGCGGCGCGCGGCGGGCCACCGTGCACCTGTACAACGCCACCGCCCCGGTCTTCCGCCGGGTGGTCTTCCGTGGCACCCGCGAGCAGGTGAAGCAGATCGCGGTGGACGGCACCCGGCTGGTGATGGAGTACGCCGACAAGATCCTCGACGACGAGACGGTCTTCGGCTACCAGTACAGCCCGGAGATCTTCACCGACACCGAGCTGGACTTCGCCCTGGAGGTCTGCGAGGGCGTGATGGACGTCTGGCAGCCCGAGGAGGGCCGCGAGATCATCCTCAACCTGCCCGCCACGGTGGAGCGTTCCACGCCCTCCACGCACGCCGACCGGTTCGAGTGGATGTCCCGCAACCTGTCGCGGCGGGAGTACGTGTGCCTGTCGGTGCACCCGCACAACGACCGCGGCACCGCGGTGGCCGCCGCCGAGCTGGCGATCATGGCCGGCGCGGACCGGATCGAGGGCTGCCTGTTCGGCCAGGGCGAGCGCACCGGCAACGTCGACCTGGTCACCCTGGGCATGAACCTGTTCAGCCAGGGCGTGGACCCGCAGATCGACTTCTCGGAGATCGACGAGATCCGTCGCACCGCCGAGTACTGCAACCAGATGGAGGTCCACCCGCGCCACCCCTACGCGGGCGACCTGGTCTACACCGCCTTCTCCGGCTCCCACCAGGACGCCATCAAGAAGGGCTTCGAGGCGATGGAGGCCGACGCGGCCGCCGCCGGGAAGACCGTCGACGAGATCGAGTGGGCGGTGCCGTACCTGCCCATCGACCCCAAGGACGTGGGCCGCTCCTACGAGGCCGTGATCCGCGTCAACTCGCAGTCCGGCAAGGGCGGCATCGCCTACGTGCTGAAGAACGACCACAAGCTGGACCTGCCGCGCCGGATGCAGATCGAGTTCTCCCGGATCATCCAGGCCAAGACCGACACCGAGGGCGGCGAGGTCACGCCCGCGCAGATCTGGTCGGTGTTCCAGGACGAGTACCTGCCCACCCCGGACAACCCGTGGGGCCGGATCACGCTGCGCTCGGCGCAGGCGTCGACCTCCAGCGACGGCACCGACGCGCTCACCGTCGAGGCCGTGGTGGACGGCGCGGAGACCTCCCTGACCGGCACCGGCAACGGCCCGATCTCGGCGTTCTTCGACGCGCTGGCCGCCGTCGGCGTGGACGCCCGGCTGCTGGACTACTCCGAGCACACGCTGAGCGAGGGCGCCTCCGCGCAGGCCGCCTCGTACATCGAGTGCGCCATCGACGGAAGGGTGCTGTGGGGCATCGGCATCGACCCCAACACCACCCGCGCCTCGCTGAAGGCGGTCGTCTCCGCCGTCAACCGCGCGTTCCGCTGATCCCCCTCCTGCGGCGCTGATCCTCCCGGCCGCCGCGGGGCGCCCCACGCCCCGCGGCGGCCGCCGCGTTCCCGGTGCAGGCAGGCACGGGGGAGGAGGGGGCGGCACGCGGTGGGCCCCCGCCCCGCGATTGCCGCCCGATCCGGCGAATTGCCCCCGTACGCGGTACTGACCAGGTGCCAGATGTGTGGCTAACATCACGGCTGTACGGCACCGTTGCCGGGGCGTTTCGCGCGCGTGCGGCCACAGGCAGGGTGCGTACCGGGACGAAGCCGGCCGGAGGGTGCAGCGTGATGAAGCTGGGGCTGTGTATCTGGGGAGTGCGCACCGCATGGCGCACCGAGGACGACGGCGAGTTCTACTGCCCCGACTGCGGCGGCGACCGCGCCTACCACCGCAGAACCGGCACCCGCAGGCTGACCGTGCTCAACGTGCCGCTGCTCACCCGCGGCCCGGCCGGAACCGTCATCGAGTGCACCGCCTGCCACCGGCAGTTCGGCGCCGAGGTGCTGCTGCGGCCCACCACCACCCGGTTCTCCGCGATGCTCAGGGACGCGGTGCACACCATCGCCCTCGCCGTGCTCACCGCCGGCGGCGCGTCCGGGCGGGCGGCCCGCGAGGCCGCGGTCGGCGCGGTCCGCTCGGCCGGGTTCAGCGACTGCACCGAGGACCAGCTGCTCGGGCTGCTCGCGGCGATCGTCGCCGACGAGGGCCGGTTCCGCCGCTCCGAGGAACTGGGCCCCGACTCCTTCGCCGAGGCCGTCGACGGCTGCGGCAGCTGGCTGTCCATCGAACTCCACGAGGCCCTCGAACCGCTGGCCGACCACCTGCTCACCCAGGGCCGCGAGCGGGTCCTGCTCCAGGGCGCGCACATCGCCCTCGCCGACGGCCCCTACCTGCCCGCCGAGCGCGAGGTGCTCGAAGCCATCGGCCGCTGCCTGTCGCTGCACACCGACGAGATCGACCGGCTGCTGACCGCCGCCGCGGCCACCGCCTCCTGACCCGCGGCGGGTCCGGCCCCGCTACTCCCCGGGGATTACCCCGCCCCCGGTGAGCCCCGCGGAGTAGCGCGCTTCTCGGCCGTGCGCGCGACGCGAGCGCCCCGCGCGCGACGGGACGCTGGTGGACGTCCCACCAGCCGATCCCGAGGAGCCCAGCGATGCGGGCCGAGCCGACCTCCGCACCCTCCCCGACCCCGCCCACCCCGCCGGCGCCGCCGCGGGCAGGCACCGGACGCACCCGCCGCGCCCTGCCCTGGGCGGTGATCGCCCTGTGGGTCGTCGTCCTCGCCGTCTCCGGCGTGTTCGCCGGGAAGCTCAGCGGGGTCAAGCACGACGAGGCCGTCGACTACCTGCCGGCCAGCGCCCAGTCGACCCAGGTCGCCAGGATCCAGCAGGCGATGCCCGGCGGCGGCTCCACCGACCTGGTGCTGGTCTTCCACCGCGCGGGCGGGCTGACCGCCGCCGACCGCGCCGCCGTCCAGCAGCAGACCGACGCCCTGCGCGCCGCCTTCCCCGTCGTCGGCGCCGCGCCGCACACCGTCGACGCCACCGACGGCCGCACCGCGATGGTGCCGGTCGCCATCGCGCAGAGCGCGGGCAAACCGGACGACGTCGTCAAGAAGGTCCGCACGCAGCTCGCGGACGGCCGGCCGGACGGCCTGACCGTGCTGGTCGGCGGGCCCGGCGGCGCGCAGGCCGACGCCAGGGAGGTCTTCGGCAGCGTCGACGGCCCGCTGCTGATGGCCACCGCGGGCGTCGTCGCCCTGCTGCTGATCCTCACCTACCGCAGCCCGTTCCTGTGGCTGGTGCCGCTGGGCGTCGTCGGCGTCGCCGCGGGCACGTCGATGGCCGTCGCCTACGGGCTCGTCGAGGGCTTCGGGCTGACCGTCTCCAGCATGAGCTCGTCCGTGATGACCGTGCTGATCTTCGGCGCCGGCACCGACTACGCGCTGCTGCTCATCTCCCGGTACCGCGACGAACTGCGGCACACCGCCGATCCGTACCAGGCGATGGCCACGGCACTGCGCCGGGTGGGACCCGCCGTCCTCACCTCGGCGGCGACCGTCGTCGCCGGGCTGCTGTGCCTGCTCGCCGCCGACCTCAACAGCAGCAGCGGCCTCGGCCCGGCTGGCGCGGTCGGCATCGTGTGCGCGCTCGCCGCGATGACCACGCTGCTGCCCGCCGTGCTGGTGCTGCTCGGCCGCCGGGTGTTCTGGCCGCTGATCCCCGCGTACGGGGGCGAGCCGCGCACCGGGCGCGGGCTGTACCGCCGGATCGGCGAACTCGTCACCCGGCGGCCCGTGGTGGTGCTGGTCGCGTCCATGGCGGCCGTCGGCGCCCTCGCCCTGGGCATCGGCAACCTGCCCGGCACGCTGCGCCAGGGCGACACGTTCACCAGCACGCCCGACTCGGTCGCCGCGGGCCGGATCCTGCAGAACGCGTTCCCCGGGCACAGCACCCAGGCGGTCACCGTCGTGGTGCCGACCGCGAAGGCCGCGGCGGCCGAGACCGCGGTACGCGGCACCGCGGGCGTCGCGAGCACGGCGCCGGGCCGGACCGGCGGCGGATGGAGCGAGATCTCCGTTTACCCGACGGCCGCGCCGGACAGCCCCGCGGAGCACGACACCATCCGGCGGCTGCGGGCCGCCACCGCACCCGAGCACGGGCTGGTCGGCGGGACGAGCGCGCAGCGGCTGGACACCGCGACCACCTCGTCGCGGGACCGGAACATCGTGGTCCCGCTGGTGATCGGCGCGGTGTTCCTGCTGCTGGCCGCGCTGCTGCGCAGCCTGGTCGCGCCCCTGCTGCTGACCGCGGCGACGGTCGCGGTATGGGGCGCCGCGCTCGGCATCGGCGGGCTGCTGTTCGGGCCCGTGCTGGGCCTGAAGGGCATGGACCCCGGGCTGCCGCTGCTCACCTTCGTCTTCCTGGTCGCGCTCGGCGTGGACTACGGCATCTTCCTGATGCACCGGATGCGGGAGGAGGCGGTGCGCGGGGCCGAGCCGCGGAAGGCCATCGTCACCTCGCTGGACGCCACGGGCGGGGTGATCGCGTCCGCGGGGATCGTGCTCGCGGCGACGTTCAGCGTCCTGACGTCGATGCCGCTGGTGATGATGGTCGAGATGGGGACGGTGATCGCGCTCGGCGTGCTGCTGGACACGTTCGTGGTCAGGACGTTCCTGGTGCCTGGAGCAGCGGCGCTGCTGGGGCGGCGGGTGTGGGCGCCGTTTGGGGCCGGGCGGCGGGGCGATGGCTCTGCGCGGGAGGTGGGGGTGGAACCCGTGCGGGTTGCCTCTCGCTGAGGCGGGGGTTGGGGTGCGCGCCGCGCGGGGGGCGGCCCCGGCCGCCGGGGGTGCGGGGGTTGGGTGCGCGCCCCGCGTGGGCGCCCCCGGCCGCGGGGGTGCGGGGATCTTCGGCGGCTGCCCGCCGGTGGGGGTGCGGCGGGCTGCGCCCGCCGGGGGTTCCCACCCGCACCACCCGTGCAGGTTTCGTCGTCGGGTGGCGGTGGCCCCTGCGGCGGGCGCCGGTCTCGTCGGCGGCTGCGCGCCGTGGGGCGGGGCGGGCTGTGCGTGCGGGTTTGGTGGGCGGGTGGGGGATGTGGGGGAGGGGGCGGGGGGAAAGGGTGGGTGTCGCGGAGGATAGGGGCGTGCTGGTGAATCGGGTGGAGAGGCGCGGGCCGCGGGTGGGGCGCGGGGACCTGGCGCTCGCCGGGCTGGTGCTGGCGATCCAGGTGGCCCTGGCGCTGCTGCTGCCGCAGTCGAGCGTGAGCCACCGGCCGAACCTGGCGGGGTGGCTGCTCCTGGTGGCCAGCGCCGTCGTCCTGGTGTGGCGGCGGCGCGCCCCGATGTGGTGCCTGGCCGGGATGGTCCTCACGGCGGGGCCGTACCACTACCTGCAGAACATCCAGCAGGCGCCGATCCTCTCCAGCATGGTCGCGCTGTTCGCGCTGGCCGTCGCCGGGCCGCCGCGCCGCACGTTCGTCATCGTGCCGACCGTCGTCCTCACCATGGCCGCGGTGATGTCGGCCATCGACAAGCCCAACGCCGGCCCCGAGATGCTCAAGAGCGCGGGCTGGGTCTTCGCGGTGGCCATCGCCGGCGAGGGCCTGCGGCTGCACCGCAACTACGTCGCCGCGATCAAGGAGCGCGCCGAACGGGCCGAACGCACCCGCGAGGAGGAGGCCGCCCGCCGGGTCGCGGAGGAGCGCCTGCGGATCGCCCGCGACCTGCACGACCTGCTCGCCCACAGCATCACCCTGATCGGCGTGCAGACGTCGGTGGCCGCGCACATCCTGGTCGCGGACCCGGAACGGCTGGACCGCACCGCCGTAGCCGCCGCGCTGGACGCCATAGCCGAGACCTGCCGCGAGGCCCGCGCCGAACTGCGCACCACGCTGCGGGTGCTGCGCGCCGACGGGGACGGACCGCTGCCGGACCTCGCCGGCATCCCGGCCCTGACGCAGGCCGCCGAGGTCGCCGGCGCCCGCGTGGACCTGACCCTCGACCCCGGCGCTGAACCGGTGCCGCCGGCGGTCGGCGCGGCCGCCTACCGGATCGTGCAGGAGTCGCTGACGAACGCGCTGCGGCACGCGGGCGGCGCCGAGCCGCTCATCACCGTCCAGGTCAGCAGGCGCGGCCCGGGCCTGCACCTGGAGGTCACCGACGACGGGTGCCGGTCCGGGCGGGTGCCCGCGCAGCGCCCGGACGGCACGGGGAAGGGCGCCCCGCGGCCCGAGGGCGCCCGGACTCCGGCCGCCCGGCCCGACGGCCCACCGTCCGGGAGCGCGGCGCCGCAGGGCGCACGCACCGACGGCGCCCCGCCCGACGGCTCCCGCACCGACGGCGCCCGCGGCGACGGCGCCGGCATCGGCTTCGGCATCGCGGGGATGCGCGAGCGCGCCCGCAGCGTGGGCGGCACCCTCACCGCGGGACCCCGCCGGGACGGCCCCGGGTTCGCCGTCGCCGCGGACCTGCCGTTCACGGCGGAACGTCCCGCCGCCGCGTCCGCGACATCGGCACCCGCCGCCACGGAACCCGCGGCGGCCGAACCCCGCGCCGCCGACGCCGACCCTTCCGTCCGTTCCCTCCCCGCCGGCCCCGAGACCCACGGAGAACCGCGATGACCTCGACACCGCAGCCGATCCGGGTGCTGCTCGCCGACGACCAGACGCTCGTGCGGGCGGCGTTCGCGATGCTCGTGGAGTCCGCGCGCGACATGGAGGTGGTCGGGCAGGCGGGCAACGGGCTGGAGGCCATCGCGCTGGCCCGCACCGAGCGCGCCGACGTGATCGTCATGGACGTCCGGATGCCCGAGCTGGACGGCATCGAGGCCACCCGCAGGATCGCCGCGGACGAGGACCTGGCCGGCGTCCGCATCCTGGTGCTGACCACCTACGACGACGACGAGAACGTGCTGGCGGCGCTGCGCGCGGGCGCGTCCGGCTTCCTGGTGAAGGACACCCGGCCCGCGGACCTGCTGGACGCCATCCGCACCGTGGCGGCCGGCGACGCGCTGCTCTCGCCCGGCCCCACCGCCCGGCTGATCGCCCGGGTGCTGCGGCTGCCCGACCGGCCGCCGTCCGGCGCCCCCGCCCCGGCCGGGCTCGCCTGCTTGTCGGAGCGGGAGCGCGAGGTGCTGACGATGGTGGCGCGCGGCCTGAACAACGCCGAGACCGGCGAGGCGCTGGGCCTGAGCCCGCTCACCGCCAAGACCCACGTCAGCCGGATCATGGGCAAGCTCGGCGCCCGCGACCGGGCCCAACTGGTCATCGCCGCCTACGAGTCGGGACTGGTGGAGCCGAGCACGGACCGCCGGCCGCGCTGACCGGGCGCCCCCGGCCGGGCCGATCCGGCGCCCCGGCCCTCACGACCCCCGCGGTACGCGAGAATGGACCCCATGAGCCTGTTCCGCGACGACGGCATCGTGCTGCGCACCCAGAAGCTGGGTGAGGCGGACCGGATCATCACGCTGCTCACCCGGCGCAACGGCCGGGTGCGGGCGGTGGCCCGGGGCGTGCGCCGCACCAAGTCGAAGTTCGGGGCGCGGCTGGAACCGTTCAGCCACGTCGACGTGCAGTTCTTCGCCCGCGGCGGGGACCTGGTCGGCCGCGGGCTGCCGCTGTGCACGCAGGGCGAGACCATCGCGCCGTACGGCAGCGGCATCGTCTG
>WRCZ01000172.1 GCA_009783685.1 Actinomycetes bacterium | reverse complement strand
GCGGGGTGGACGCTACGGACGCCGAGCGCGGGGTGGACGCCGTGGATGCGGGGTGCGGGGTGGACGCGGTGTCTGCGGTGTGCGGGGTCATGGCGGCCACGCTAGGAGCGCGCCGCCGCGGGGTGCAGGGGCCGCGGTCGATGGATGAGCCCCTTCCATGAGCGGCGTTCATGGAAGCGCCTACAGTGGCGGTCATGAGCGAACTCGCCCCGCAGGAGCTGCGCGTTCTGGTCGCCGTGGCCCGCGAGGGCTCGTTCACGGCGGCGGCCGGGCGCCTGGGCCTGACGCAGTCGGCCGTCTCGCACGCGATCGCCTCCTGCGAACGCAAGGTCGGCGCCGTGCTGTTCGACCGCGGCCGGCACGGCGCGCGCCCGACACCGGCGGGCGAGCGGGCCGCCGCCCAGGCGCGGCGGATCCTGCGGCTGCTGGACACCCTCCCCGACGAGGCGCGCGGTGCGGCGACCGGCCGGGCCACCGGCACCGTGCGCATCGCGGCGTTCCGCAGCGCGGCCGCGCACCTGCTGCCGCCGGCGCTGGAGCGGCTCACCGCCCGCCATCCGCTGCTGACGCCCGAGGTGCGGATCGTGCCCGACGTGGGGCGCGGCACCGCGGGCGAGGTGGCCGACGGCCGCGCCGACCTGGCGATCGCCACGCTCGACGGCGCGACCCCGCCGCCCGCCGGCCTGGTCACGGCCACCCTCTTCGACGAGCCGTACGCCCTGGTGCATCCGGTGGGCGCGGCCGATCCGCGGGCGCTGCCGCTGGTGGACTGGACGGAGAACTGCTCGTCGTACACCCGCCGTTGGTGGGCCGAGCAGGACTGGATCCCGCGGGCGACGGTCGACGCCGGGGACGACAGCGTGGTGCTGTCGATGGTCGCGCGGGGGCTGGGCATGGCGATCATGCCGGGGCTCGCCCTGCTGGGCGCGCCGGCCGCGGTCGCGGTCACCGACCTCGGCCCGCGCCGGCCGACCCGCGCGGTCGGCTACGCCACCACCCCGGAACTGGCCGGCACGCTCGCGGTGCGGGCGCTGATCCGCGAACTGCGGTCGGCCGCGCCGCCGGTGCTGGATGGTTCAATCCAGAGGACCGACGCGTGAGATCGCCCCGTGGCCGGCCGGGGAACGGGTCCGGCCGCGCGGCGAGGGAACAGGAAGGCCGACAGGTGACCGTATGAGCGACTCCCCGGGCTCCCCCGACGACCAGGCTCCGCTGTCCGCGGACGAGATCATCGACATCGTCGACGAGGAGGACCGCGTCGTCGGCCAGGCGCGGCGCGCCGACGCGTACGCCCGCGGGCTGCGGCACCGCTGCGCGTTCATCCTGGTGCGGGACGCCGAGGACCGGATCTTCGTGCACCGGCGCACCGCCCGCAAGCTGGTCTTCCCCTCGATGTACGACATGTTCGTCGGCGGGGTGCTCGGCGCCGGCGAGTCCTACGACGAGGCGGCGCTGCGCGAGGCCGAGGAGGAGCTGGGGGTCAGCGGACTGCCGCAGCCCGAGCGGCGGTTCACCTTCTCCTTCGAGAGCGACTCCGGCAGCTGGTGGTCGGCGGTGTACGAGGTGCGCTGCGACCTGCCGGTGGACCCGCAGGTCGAGGAGGTCGCCTGGCACGCCTTCCTCACCGAGGACGAGGTGGCGGCCCGGCTCTCCACCTGGGACTGGGTCCCCGACGGCCTCGACGGCTACCACCGCTACCTGGCCTGGCGCGGGTCCGCCACCGGCTGAGGCCGGCCCTAGGGGTGGGCGGCGAGGAGGGACTCGGCGACGGCGGTCCGCATGTAGAGGACGGACCGCCCGGCCCGGTGGGCGGACACGATCCCCGCGTCCCGCAGCGCGGTGAGGTGCTGGTTGACGCCGCCCGCGGACAGCCCCGTCCGGCCGGCGAGTTCGCTCGTGGACGCCGGCACGGTCAGCTCGGCGAGCAGCAGGGCGCGGGTGCGCCCGAGCACCGCGGCCACCGCGTCCGGCACCGGCGCCCGTGACTCCTCCCACACCGAGCCCCAGCCCCTGCTGGGGTAGAACAGCTGCTTGGCCCCGGGCGTCGCCACCGTCGTGGCCACCGAGGACCAGGCGAAGACCGACGGCACCAGCACCATGCCCTTGCCGGCCAGCCTGGTGTCGGCCGCGCACTGCTTGTGCGTCACCGTCAGGGTGCCCGCGCTCCACCGAACGGTCGGGTGCAGGCTTCCCAGCACCGCCTCCGCCCCGTCCGTGGCGAGCCGCCGGGCCTGGTGGAAGACGTCCGCCGCCAGCACCGACTGCACCCGCGCCCAGTAGGGCGCGAGCGCCAGGTCCCAGTACGCGGTGATCTCCGCGGTCAGCCGGGCGAGTCCGGCGGCCGGGTCGTCGTACAACTGCCTGACGCGCTCGCTGCGCAGCCCGTACTCGAGCAGCTCGCCGCGGATCTCCTCGACGGGGGTGGCGGCGACCTCGCGCAGCTCGGCGTCCAGCCCCGCGCCGCCGGGCACCGGCGGCGGGGTGATGAAGTCGGGGGTGTAGCCGGCGGGCGGCACCAGGTCGGTGAGCAGCCCGCCGTCGAGTCCGGCGGCGGCCAGCCGCGGGGCGACCTGCTCGCGCCAGCGGCGGTGCACCGCGTGGGGGCCCGCGGTCTGGAAGGTGCGGACGCTGGCGACGACCTCCCACAGCGGGGAGACCGCGAACCTGGTGCGTGCCATGTCGGTCGCCGAGAAGGCGAACCGGACGTCTCCGGCCATGACGTTCCCCCGTCTCCTCCCGCACCCGGTGCGATCGTCCCGGGGCTCGCCCGGATCCCGCCCGGGCCGCGCCCGGATTCAGCCGTACCTTAATCAATGCCGTCAACGGGTGGGGCGGCCGCACGATTCCCGTCATGAGCGCTCCCGTACTGCCCTCCCGCGGCCCGTCCGACGGCGCGGCCGGCCGACCCTCGCCCCGCCCGACCGGCGGCCCCTCCGCCCCGCGCGGGGGCGGCGGGCGGCTGCGGGGCGCCGCGGCCCGGCACTTCGGCGGGCTGCCCGGCCCGTTCTGGGTGGTCTTCGCGGGCACCGTGATCAACCGGGTCGGCACGATGGTGGTGCCGTTCCTGGTCTTCTATCTCGGCTCGCGCGGCATCACCGCGGGCCAGACGCCGTACGTGCTGGGCGCGCTCGGCGCGGGAGGGCTGGCCGGTCCGGTGGCCGGCGGGTGGCTCGCGGACCGGGTCGGCCGCCGGCAGGCGATCCTGGCCGGGATGGTCGCCACACCGGCCAGCCAGGGCCTGCTGTTCTGCTCGCCGGGCGTGGTGACGCTCGCGCTGGCCGCCGCGCTGGTGGGCGCGGCGGGCTCGCTGCACGCGCCGGGGGTCGCCGCGGTGATCGTCGACTCGGCCGGGCCGGCCCGCCGGCAGGCCGCGTTCGGGCTCTACCACTGGGCGATCAACATCGGCGCCGCCACGGCCGGCGCGGTCGGCGGCTTCCTGGTGGACCGCGGCTTCTGGCTGCTGTTCGTGGTGGACGCGGCGAGCTGCCTGGGCTTCGCCGCGGTGGCCGCCGTCGCGCTCCCCCGTACCCCGCCGCCCGCGGCCAAGGGCCCTGCGGGCAAGGGCGGTTACGGCGTGGTGCTGCACGACCGGCTGCTGCTGGCCTTCGTCACGGTGTCGGTGGCCGGTGAATGCGTGTACGCGCAGACCGAGTTCACGGTCCCGATGGCCATCCGCGACGACGGGCTGCCGGCGTCCGTGTACGGACTGGTGGCCGTGGTGAACGCGGTGATCGTGGTGGTGCTCCAGCCGTTCACCAACGCCTGGGTGCTGCGCTTCGACCGGATGCGGCTGTGGGCCGCGGTCTCGGTGCTGATCGCCGTGGGCGTCGCGCTGACCGGCGTGGCCCACACGACGACCGGGTACCTGCTCACGGTCGTCGTGTGGAGCGCCGGCGAGGTGTGCGCGGGCGGCGTCGCCACCTCGGTGGTCGCCGACCTGGCACCGGAGGACGCCCGCGCCCGCTACCAGGCGGCCCTCAACTGGGCCCGGGGCGTGGCCCGTTTCCTGGCCCTGGGCGTCGGGCCCGCGCTCTACGCCGTGGCCGGTGCCGGCGCCCTGTGGTGCACGGTGGCCGCGGTCGGCCTGACCGGTGCGGCCGGCGCCCTGGCGATCCGCCCGGCCCTCTCCCGCCGAACCCCCCGCCCGGCAATCCCCGCCACCATGTCCTGACTCCCCGACCCCGAAGCGGAGTCGGGCGGCCCCACCCCCGCTCTGGCGGGTCGCAACCCCAACGGCCGCTCACACCACGACAATCCGGCCGTCCGGTCGCGCAACGCGCGGGTGCCGTCAGGTCAGGACGAGCAGCCCGGCCAGCACGGACGCGGCGTTCGCGGCGGCCGACGCCGCGTACGGCAGCGTGCCGCGCAGCCGCAACAGCCGGGCCACCAGGGCGCCTTCGACCAGGCACACCGCCGACTCGGCGCCCGCGAACAGCGGCCAGTAGGCGGCGCCGGGAAGGGCGGCGGCCCGGCCGAGGAACCACCACAGCAGCGGGTGCGTCACAAGGTTGACCAGGACGGCCGCGGCGGCCGTCCTGCGCACACCGGGGGCGGCCGCCGCCGTCAGTGCGGCGACGTACACCGGCACCTCCACCGCCAGCGTGAGGGCGAGGGCCGGCGGATAGGACACGGCCGGATCGTGTCACGGGGAGGGGACCAGTGGCCAGTGCGAACGTGGCCGCCGCACCGCGGGCGAGCGCACGGCGCGGGGCGCAGGTGCGTCCGGGGCTCGCCGGGCGGGCCGGACGGGCGGGGCCGCTCACCGGCTTCGCGGTCCTCATCGCGGTCACCCTGGCGCTGGCGCTGCGGCTGCCCGCTGGGACCGCGGTCGTCGGCCTCGCCGCCTTCGGCATCCTGCACAACGTGCTCGAACTGCGGTACATGGCAGGCCGGTTCGAGGGCCTGCTGCGCGGGCCGTTCCTGCGGCTGCTGGCCGCGCTGATCACCGGGATCGTGCTGTGCCGGCTGCTGCCGGTCTCCTCCGGCACCCGGGCGGCCGAGATCCTGCTGGCCTACGTGCTGCTGGCGGCGGCCTGCGGGTACGCGCTGCGGTCCCGGCCGCTGTGGCTGGCCGCGGCCCTGCTGGTCGTCGCCGGCGCGGCGGCGGCCTCGCTGGCGTTCCCCGACTACCACTTCGTGGTGCTCACCCACCTGCACAACGTCGTCCCGCTGTTCTTCCTGTGGGAGTGGTCGCGGGAGATGGAGGGGCGCGGGCGGACCGTGTTCCGCGCCCTGCAGTGCGGCTGGGTGCTGGTCGTTCCCGCGCTGGTGCTGGGCGGCGCGTTCGACGGCCTGATGGGCGGTGGGTCGCACTGGACGGACCGGCTGTCGCGGTCGTACACCCCGCCGGCCTGGCAGCACACCGAGGCGGGCCTGCGCTTCGTCACGGTGTTCGCGTTCATGGCGCTCATGCACTACCTGGTGTGGGTGTGGTTCATGCCGCGCTACGCCCCGGACGCCACCGAGGCGTTCGAGCGGCGGGTGCCGGGGATGACCGGCCGCTGGGCCTGGGGCCTCGGGCTGGGCGGTGCCGCCGCGCTCGCCGTGCTGTTCGTCAGCGACTACACGCAGGGCACCTCGCTGTACGCGGCGGTGGCGAGCTACCACGCGTACCTGGAGTTCCCGGTCCTGCTCATGCTCGTCCTGGGCCTCGCGCCCCGTACTGCCGGAGGCGGCAAGTGACCTCGCTCGTGAACCCGACGCTGCTCGCCGACGTGGCACCGCCACGCGACGGCGGTTCCTCCGGGCATGTGCTGCTCACCGTGGTGGGCTTCGTGCTGGCCGCCGCGGTGGTGGTCGTGGTCTTCGCGGTGATCTCCCGTCGCAGGCGGTGACCCGCGCCCGTCACCGCCGCCCCGCGCTAAGCCGCGACCGGTTCCAGCCGTCGCGTGACCGGTACGGGCGGCCCGCCGGGTGGCCGTGACGGGCCCTGGTTAGGGTGGTCGGGTGAGCGACGCACGCGAGGCAGCCGCCGGGCCGCAGCCGGCCGCGCGACCCCGGGCTCCCCGCCCGGCATGCGGAGAAGCGGACCGGGAAGAGGCGTGAGCGACATCGGCCGGCTGCGCGCTGCCCGGGAATCGGTACTCCTGTGGTTCGCGCCCGCCAAGGTGCAGGAGGAGGGCACCACTCCCGACTACCGCTTCTCGCTTGCGAACGAGCGCACGTTCCTGGCCTGGATCCGCACCGCGCTGGCGCTGATCGGCGGCGGCTTCGCCGTCGACCAGTTCCTCACCGACCTCTCCCACTGGGCGCGGGCCTCGCTGGCGGTGGCCCTGCTCGCCGCGGGTGTCGCCTGCACGCTGCGTGCGGTCAACCACTGGGTGCGCTGCGAGCGGGCGATGCGGCTGGGCACGAACCTGCCGGTGTCCCGGTTCCCCGCGGTGCTCGCGGTCGTCGTCGCGGTGCTCTCCGTCGCCATGGTGGCCGTGGTGCTGTTCGGCTGGGCGGGCTGACGGTGGCGCCGCCGCCCGGGCTGCCCCCGGTGGAGACGGACCGCGACCCCGGCCTGCAGCCGGAGCGGACCCGCCTGGCGTGGCGGCGCACCACCCTCACCTGCCTGGTCACCGCGGTGCTGGCGATGCGCCAGGCCCTGCGCTCGGGGAGTTCGGGGCCGGCGGTGGCCGCGGTGGGCCTGGCGGCGCTGGCGTTCCTGGCCTTCCTCCTGCTGGCCCACGTGCGGATACAGCGCCTCGGCGCGGCGCGCCCTCCCGCGATGCCGGTCCGCACGGCGGCGGCGGTGGCGGTGTGCATGGTCGCGCTGGCCGTGTTCGGTACGGCGGTGGTGTGGTGACCGGCCGTGCGGCGAGCCGCCGCACCGGCCTCGTCGGCCGCTGACCGGCTCGGCCTCCCCCGCGGAACGGCCCGCGGCCGCGCCGCCGGCGACGGACCGGGGCGCGTGCGCCACGCGGATGCGGCGCGGGCCCGCCCGGCGCGACGCCGCTGCCGACGGCGACCGGCCCCTGCGACGGCGATCGCCCTCGACGGCTGGCCGGCGCGCCCTCGCGGCCGGCCGCCCTACGGCGCCAGGATGTCGAGTTCGCGCAGCGCGCCGACGCAGATCTCGCGCATGAGGGACTCCGCGGCGACCGCGTCGCGCGCCCGGACCGCCTCGGCGACCCGCACATGGAGGGTGACCGCCTCCGGGTCGGGCGCGGTGAACATCACATGGTGCTCGGTGCGGCCGGTGAGCACCTCGGCGACCACGTCCCCGAGGCGGGCGAACATCTCGTTGCCGGAGGCGTCGAGCATCACCCGGTGGAAGGCGATGTCGTGCACGAGGTAGGCGTCCAGGTCGGCCGCCCGCCCGGCGGCCGCCATCTCCGCCGCCAGGACGGTGAGTTCGCGGCACTGCTCGGGGGTGGCCGCGTGCGCGGCGAGGCCGGCGGCGACCGGCTCGACCGCGGTCCGCAGCGTGGTCAGCGACTTCAGCTGGCGTGACCGGTCGGCACCCGCCAGCCGCCAGCGGATGACGGCCGGGTCGAAGACGTTCCACTCCTCGGTGCGCAGGACCGTGATGCCCACCCTGCGGCGCGACTCCACCAGGTGCATCGCCTCCAGCACCCGCACGGCCTCGCGGACGACGGTGCGGGAGACCCCGTAGCGCGACTCCAGTTCGTCGATGCGCAGCACGGTGCCGGGCGGATGCTCGCCCGAGGCGATGGCCGGCCCGAGTTCGGCCAGTACGCGGGAGTGCAGGCCGTTGCCGGCCTCGTCCCGTTCCCGGGGGTCGCGCGGGGATCCCTGCTGAGGCATGGACCAAGCCTAGATGCCGACCCGTCAGCAGAGTCATATGACTATTAGGTCACAGCATCTTGAATAAGTAGTACCTATGAGGTTCAGTGGTCGCCACACCGCCGGACGGGGCCGCCTGACCACCGCCGGCGGTCGTTGACGAGGAGGTAGGAAGCAATGACGGCCGCCGCACCCGCGCCGCAGCCCGTGATCGTCGTCATGGGCGTCTCCGGTTCCGGCAAGTCCACGGTCGGCGGCCTGCTGGCGGAGCGCCTCGGGGTCCCCTACGCCGAGGCCGACGACTTCCATCCGCCGGCCAACATCGCCAAGATGTCGGCCGGCCACCCGCTGGACGACGCCGACCGGGCCCCCTGGCTCGACGCCATCGCGGAGTGGATCGCCGCACGCGGCGACCACGGCGGCGTCGTCAGCTGCTCGGCGCTGCGCCGCCGCTACCGCGACCGGCTGCGCGTCGCGGCACCCGATCTGTTCTTCCTGCACCTGGACGGCCCGCCGGACCTCATCGCCTCCCGGCTGGCCGCCCGCATGCAGCACTTCATGCCGTCGGGGCTGCTCGCCTCGCAGTTCGAGGCGCTGGAGCCGCTGGAGGCCGGCGAGGCCGGGGCCGTGGTGCCCATCACCGGCGGCCCGCAGGAGATCGCCGACCGGGCGATTGCCGCGCTGCCGGGCCGCACCGCGCCCGCCTGAGCCCGGGTGCCCGGGGCCCCCGAGCCCCCGAGGCACCCGCCCCTCCCCCCTCTTTCACGGCCCGGTCCGGGCCCGCTCACGTACCGCCTGTTCCCGTCCCCTTGGAGTAACCCGTGTCCGCACTCAGCGTCGAGCTGCTGGCCGCCGCCGCCCCGCCCCCGATCGCCGACTCCGGCCACACCCGGCTCGCGCTGGCCGCGCTGGCCGGCATCGCCGTCATCGTGCTGCTGATCACCCGCTGGAGGATGCACGCCTTCCTGGCCCTGACCATCGGGTCCGGGGTGCTCGGCGTGGCCGCCGGCGCGTCGCTCGCCGACACCGTCACCAGCTTCACGACCGGGCTCGGCTCGACCGTGGCCGGCGTCGGCACGCTGATCGCGCTCGGCGCCATCCTCGGCAAGCTGCTCGCCGACTCCGGCGGCGCCGACCAGATCGTGGACACCATCCTGGCCAGGACCGGCCCCAAGCGGCTGCCGTGGGCGATGGCGCTGATCGCCGGCCTGATCGGGCTGCCGCTGTTCTTCGAGGTCGGCATCGTGCTGCTGATCCCGGTCGTGCTGCTGGTGGCCCGGCGCAGTGGCCAGTCGCTGGTGCGGATCGGCATACCGGCGCTGGCGGGCCTGTCGGTGATGCACGGGCTGGTGCCGCCGCACCCCGGGCCGCTGGCCGCCATCGACGCGATCCACGCCGACCTCGGCACCACCCTGGCCCTCGGCGTGCTGGTGGCGCTGCCGACGCTGGCGATCGCCGGACCGCTGTTCGGCCGGTTCGCGTCCGGCTGGGTGGACGTCACCCCGCCGGACCGGATGACGCCCGCCCGACCGTCCGACGACCTGGACCGGCGGCCGAGCTTCGCGGCGACCGTGGCCACGATGCTGCTGCCGGTGGTCCTGATGCTCTCCAAGGCCCTGGCCGACGTCATCGTCGACGACAAGTCGAACCTGGCCTACCGGGTGTTCGACGTGATCGGCACCCCGCTGATCGCGCTGCTCGCGGCCGTGGTGGTGGGCATGTTCACGCTGGGCCGGGCGGCCGGGTTCTCCAAGGAGCGCATCTCCGCCACCGTCGACTCCTCGCTGGGGCCCATCGCCGGCATCCTGCTGATCGTCGGGGCCGGCGGCGGCTTCAAGCAGACCCTGATCGACTGCGGCGTCGGCACGATGATCCTGGACTGGTCGCACGGCTGGCACATATCGGCGCTGCTGCTCGGCTGGCTGATCGCGGTGCTGATCCGCGTCGCCACCGGGTCGGCGACCGTGGCGATCATCTCCGCGTCCGGCCTGGTGGCCCCGCTCGCCGCGACCATGTCCGGCACCCACACCGCGCTGCTGGTCCTGGCGGTCGGCGCCGGTTCGCTGTTCTTCTCGCACGTCAACGACGCGGGCTTCTGGCTGGTCAAGGAGTACTTCGGGATGGACATCCCGCAGACGCTGAAGACCTGGTCGGTGATGGAGACGGTGATCTCGGTGGTCGCCCTCGGCTTCGTGATGCTGCTGTCGCTGGTGCTGTGACACCTCCGGGGGCGCCCGCCGCGGGCGTCCCCGCAACGGGGCGGGCGGCGGCCGTGCGGGACACGGTCGCCGCCCGCCCCTTCGTGTCACGGGAGGCCGGTGGGGCGGCGCCTCACCAGCGCGGCACCGGCGGGGTCTGCCACCCGGGGTCGGCCTTGCGCATGGCGGCGGCGTCGTCGCGGTCGCGCATGGTGCCGTCGTCGTCCAGCCAGCGCCGGTGCAGCGCCTGGAGCGCGGTGCGGTCCAGCTCGACGCCGAGGCCCGGGCGGTCGGAGACGGCGAGCGCGCCGCAGTGGAAGGTGTGCCGCTCGGTGATGACGTCCTCGACCTGCCACGGGTAGTGCGTGTCGCAGGCGAAGTCGAGATTCGGCACGGTCGCCGCGACATGCGTCATGGCCGCCAGGCTGATGCCCAGGTGGGTGTTGGAGTGCATGGACAGGCCCACGCCGAACGCCCGGCAGATCGCCGCGAGTTGCTGGGTCCTGCGC
>WRCZ01000171.1 GCA_009783685.1 Actinomycetes bacterium | reverse complement strand
TGTACGGCGGCCAGAGCATGATCCTCATCCTCCTGGAGGCGCTGACCATGGCCGTCGCCGCACAGGAACCGGAGCGCGCCATGAACGCCTTCAACAAGCGCAACCAGCTGCGCGAGGCCATCAACACCCTCACCGTGCAGAACGCGGCGAACGCGGCCGGCGGCGGCAAGCGCCGCAAGTGACGCCGCCGCGCCGCCCGTTGGCGGGCGCCCGGTGCCCCGGCGCCGCCGCCCGGGGCGGCGGCGTCAGTCGCCGTCGCTGACGATCCGGTCGTACACGTCCGCCTCGAACTGCTCCAGCAGCTTCTCGCACTCGGCGACCTTCCGGCGGGCGGTGTCCCGGCCGTCGGCCGCCATCCAGTCGCGCGCCTCGACCTTGTCCAGCCACCGGCGCAGCTTCTCGAGGTCCTGCCGGATCTCCTCGGCCTCCTCGAACGTGTAGTTGCCGCGGAAGCGCTCGAACTCGATCTCCTTGAAGAACTTGGTCTCGCACTCCTCCACGATCTCCGCGTACTCCTTCGCCGACTGGACGCGGAAGCCCTCGACGAACTGGACCCGGGCGTCCTCGTCCACCTCACGGAGGGTCAGGAAGACGCTGGAGCCCTTCAGCTCGTCGATGCGCTCGCGGACCCGCTTGATGCGGTCCCGCAGGTCCTCGCGGTCCGGCAGCACGCACACCGCCTGCTGCACGTAGAAGCCGCCGAGGCGCTTCAGCTCGCGCCAGACCGCGACCCTGGCCCGCGAGGAGTCGTTCGGCACACGGTAGATGAGCATCAGCCACGGCCCCTGGGCGGGATCGGACACGGGCGGCTCGGCGGAGTCAGCAGGCATGCCCCCAGGCTAATGCTCGGGGCCGTCGTGCCAGGCAGCAGGACGTCTTGTAGTGATGTCTACAGTATCGACATTACGGAGAAGTGGACGCTACGATCGGCGGGCCGAACCACCGACCCCCGGAGCGTGAAACCGTGGATGCCACCCGGAACGAGATCGCCCGCGCCGAAGCCAGTACCGCGCGCAACTACCACCCGTTGCCCGTGGTGCTCACCAGCGCCGAGGGCGCCTGGGCCACCGACGTCGAGGGCACCCGGTACCTGGACATGCTGTCGGGCTACAGCGCGCTCAACTTCGGCCACGGCGACAAGGAACTGCTCTCGGTGGCCCACCGCCAGCTGGACCGGCTCACCCTGACCAGCCGCGCCTTCCACAACGACCGGCTCGCCACCTTCTGCGCCGAGCTCGCCGAACTGGCCGGCATGGACAAGGTCCTGCCGATGAACACCGGCGCCGAGGCGGTGGAGACCGCGATCAAGACGGCCCGCAAGTGGGGTTACCGCGTCAAGGGCGTCCCGGCCGGCCGGGCCGAGATCGTGGTGGCGGGCGGCAACTTCCACGGCAGGACCGTCACCGTCGTGGGCTTCTCCGACGACCCCGAGGCCACCGCCGACTACGGCCCCTTCACACCGGGCTTCGTCAGCGTGCCCTTCGGTGACGCGGCGGCGCTGGCCGCCGCGGTGACCGACGACACCGTCGCCGTGCTCCTGGAGCCGATCCAGGGCGAGAGCGGCGTGATCATCCCGCCCCCGGGCTATCTGGCCGAGGTGCGCGCGCTCTGCACCGTGCGGAACGTCCTGATGATCGCCGACGAGATCCAGTCCGGCCTGGGACGCACCGGCGCCACCTTCGCCTGCGACCTGGCCGGGGTGGTGCCGGACGTCTACGTGCTCGGCAAGGCGCTCGGCGGCGGCATCGTCCCGCTGTCCGCGGTCGTCTCCTCGGCCGAGGTGCTCGGCGTCTTCGAACCCGGCACCCACGGCAGCACCTTCGGCGGCAACCCGCTGGCATGCGCGGTGGGCACCGCGGTGGTCCGCCGGCTGCGCACCGGAGCGGTGCAGCAGCGCGCGGCCGAACTCGGCACGCTCTTCGCCGGCTTGCTGGCCGATCTGCCGGGTGACGCCGTGACCGCGACCCGGTCGGTGGGCCTGTGGGGCGGCATCGACCTGTCGCGGCGCACCGGCCGCTCGGTCTGCGAGGGCCTGCTGCGGCGCGGGGTCCTGGCCAAGGACGCCCACGGCGCCACCATCCGGCTCGCCCCGCCGCTGGTGATCTCCGAGGAGGACCTGCGCTGGGGCGTCGAGCAGCTGGCCGACGAGCTCAGGGTCGGCTGACGGCGGCGCGGATCAGGGACTGCTGGGTGCTGATGGTGTCCAGCAGGGCGGGGTACCGCCGTTCGGTGTCCGGCGTGATGTCGTCGATCTGCTGGTATTCCATCACGGCCTGGTAGCACAGGCCGAGGACCTCGGCGGCGCACTCGGAGTCCATCGGCGTCGCGGGCTCCTCGCCGACGCACTGGTCCACGGCAGCCATCAGGGGCCCGACGCCCCACTCGCTGCTCTCCGACGCCTCGAACAGCTCGTCCTGCAGCTCGTCGTCCAGGACGGGCATGGCGGCACCACCGGCGGCCTGGGCCTGGTGGAGCGCCGCGAGGCACCGCTCATACACCTCGCGCGCCTCTGCGTCGCCGGACGCGTCGGGCAGGACGATCCCCGCGGTGCGCTCGACCTCGGTCACGGCGATGTCGAGAAGGCGACCTGCGGGGATGTCCGCCAGCCGTGCCAGGTCGTCCTTCATCTCCAGGTCCCACAGCAGCATGCGGTCACTCTATCAACGTGACGTTGGGGTAATGGGCGATACGGTCACGGCAGTTCTGGCCCGGCACGCCGCTCGGCCGGATGTCGTCGCAGGCGGGACGGGACGTGGCGAGCCGGCCGGCGTCCGGGATGCGGCCGGCGTCCATGGCGTTGAGCATGATCTGCTCGGCGTCGGTCTCCATCGGCGACGTGTAGTACTTGCCGTTGATCCGCTCGTACCCGAGGGATTCGGCGAGTTTGCGCTGGGCCTTGGACGTCTTGTTGTTGTTGACCGTGTAGTAGAGGTTCCCGTGCGCGTCGGCGAAGGTCGAGACGGTCATCTTGCTGTGCGCGTACTTCGCGCTCTCCGGCTTCTTCCCGACCTTGACCGCGTCGTGGATCAGCTTCGCGTGCGCCAGGAGCGTGGCGTCGCTGCGGTGCGGCCGTTTCGCCAGGCCCAGCGGGTCGGAGTCGGTGAGCGGGTTGTCGGCGTACGCGACCGGGTTGGGCGCCGGGGCGAGGCCGAGCGGGTCCGGGCTGGTGTAGCGCGCCGTCTCGGGGTCGTAGTAGCGGTGGACGTTGTAGTTCAGGCCCGTCTCCGGGTCGGCGTACTGCCCGGGGAAGCGCAGCGGGCAGTCCACCTCCGCGCGCCCACCCGCGCGCGGGCCGCCCCACAGGTCGCCGGTGCTGCGCCAGGCCACCTCGCCGTCGGCGGACACCAGTTCCCTGGGCGTCCCGGCCGCGTCGGCGACTACGGCGTGGACGCGGACCAGGCCGCCGGTGCGGGTGACCTGGACGACCGGCTCGGACGACTGCGGGGCGTACTCCCAGACCGCGCCGGCGCCGGGATCGTCACCGGGTCCGGCGGCAGTGGACTCCGCGACCCGCACCCCGTCCCAGAAGAAGCGGACCTCCTCCACCACCGTGCCGTCCGCGTCCACGCGGGACTTGGCGATGCGCCGGCCGAGCCCGTCGTAGGTGTAGCGCCAGCGGTCGCCGCCCGGGGTGACCGTCTCGCGGAGCCGGTCGGCCTCGTCCCAGACGAAGGTCTGCACCCGGCGGCGGCCGTCCAGCAGCCGGACCGTGCGCCTGACCAGGCGACCGCGGTCGTCGTGCGCGTAGTCGGTCCGTCCCGACCGGCGGACGACCGTGCCGCCGAACTCCTTGGGGGCGTCGCGCAGTTCCGCCGGCGTGGCGGGGTCGTCGGTGACCGCGCCGGTGAGGTTTCCGGCGATGTCGTAGGTGTAGGCGGCGGACCAGCCCTCGGCGCGGACGGAGGTGACGCGGCCGACGGTGTCGACGTCGAAGTGCCGTGTGCCGCCCGCGGGTTCGGAGATCGCGGCCACCATGCCGCCGGCGTCGTACCCGTAGGTCCGCAGCAGCGTCACGCCGGCCGGCGTGGCGCTCGCGTCCGGGACGGCGGGGCCCAGGGCCTGCGCGGTCAGCTGGTCGACCTCGTCCCAGGTCTGGTGCAGCCGGACGCGGTCGCCGAAGGTGCGGGAGGTCTCGCGGCCCGCGGCGTCGTGCCCGAAGGCCAGGTTCTGCCCGGCGATGCTGAGCCCCATGGGCTGCCCGGCGCCGTCGTAGCTCCAGGTGGACTCCACGCCGGACGGCAGCCGGCGGCTGAGCACGTTGCCCGTCAGGTCGTAGGTGTAGGCGGTGGTGGCGCCGTTCACGGTCTCCGCCAGGACGCGCCCGACCGGGTCCACGTCCCGGGTGACGGCGGCGTCCTGGTTCTCGGCCGCGACGAGGTGCCCGCCGGGGCTGTAGCGGTATGCCGTCCACTCCCCCGGGCCCGGCCCGAACCGCTGGGTGACGACCTGGCCGAGGACGTCGCGCTCGAACGCGACGGCGGGGCCGTCCTCGGTCGCGACGGTGGCCAGGCGTCCCGCGGCGTCGTAGGCGTAGCTGCGCGCCCGCCCGTCGAAGTCGGCCTCCCGCACCAGGCGTCCGGCCGCGTCGTACGCGTAGTTCCAGGTGAGCCCTTCTGCGTTGGTGACCTCGGTCAGGCGCAGTTCGGTGTCGTAGGCGAAGTGCAGCCCGGAGCCGTCGGGTTCGGTGCTGGACGCCTCGCGGGCGAAGTGCGTGGTCGTGTGGTGGGAGGTGTTGCCCGCGGTGTCGGTGTGGCCGAGCAGCCCGCCTTCGGCGTCCCACTCCCATTCCTCGCGTGACCCGTCGGCGAACTCCCGCCAGTCCGGGCGGCCTTCGGTGGTCCAGCCCATGCGGGTGACGTGGCCGAGGGGGTCGGTGACGGCGACGACCCGGCCCCATCCGTCCCGCTCCACGGTGGTGGTGCTGCCGAGCGGGTCGGTGAGGGAGACCGGCAGGCCGGCGGTATCGGTACGCACGGTGGTGGTGTTGCCGAGCGCGTCGGTGAACGAGGTGAGGCGTCCCCGGTCGTCGTAGGCGTAACGGGTGCGCGCGCCGGTGGGCTCGACGGCCTCGGTGCGGTTGCCGCGCGCGTCGTAGGCGTACGACCAGGTGTTGCCGCCCGCGTCGGTGAGGGACAGCGGCCGGGGCAGGTCGGCGTGGTAGCGCACCTGGTACGTGCCGCCGTCCGGCCGCACGGCCCCGGTCAGCCGGCCCCGCGCGTCGTAGGCGAAGCGGGTACGGGCGCCGAGCGCGTCGACGGACGCCAGGAGCCGGCCGAACGCGTCCCATTCCGCGTGCTGCGTGGCACCCAGCGGATCGGTGACGGCGACCCGCTGGAGGCGGTCGTTGTGCCGGTGGACGGTGGTGTTGCCGAGCGAGTCGGTGTACGCGGTGGTGCGGGCCGCCTCGTCGTAGGCGATGGTGCAGTCGAGGACGCCGTCCGCGCCGGTGCCGCTGACGCACCGGTCGGCGTCGTCGTACGTGAAGCGGTACCAGGAGCCGACACGGTCGGTCCACTGGACCACCCGGCCCCGCTCGTCGTAGGCGTAGCGTTTGGCCAGGCCGGTGCCGTCGACGACGCCGGTGAGGTTGCCGCGGGTGTCGTAGGTGAAGCGGCGCAGCCGGTGGGAGGGCACGGGCCGCTCGGCCGCCTCGGCGCCCTCGGCCGGCGCCTCGCTCCCGCCCTGCAGGAGCCGCAGCCCGGTGACGCGGCCCTGCGCGCAGTCGACCGCCACCGCGTAGCCGCAACTGTGCCGGACCGCGGTCGGGGTTCCGTCCGGGAGCCGCTCGATGGTGATCCGGTTGCCGTTGCGGTCGGTGACGGCGGTCAGTTGCAGGACGAACGGCGCGGTGCCGGACGGCTCCACGGGGGGCGAGAAGTGGCGGGTCTGGCCGCCGGCGGGGTCGCTGACCCGGATCTCGGACTGCGGGCTCCCGTCCCACAGCAGCGGCAACCGCGGGCCGTGCGTGGGCAGGACGGGCTCGCCCGGGCGCGGCACGGGGTAGACCAGCAGCATCCCGTCGGCGGTGGCGAGCACCAGGCCCTGCTCGTCGGCCTCCAGTCGCTCGTCCAGGGTGGACGCCCAGGACGGGCCGAACAGCCGGCCCGCGCGGTAACTCGACACATAGGTGCGGTCCAGTACCAGCGAGAGGACCGCGGGGAGCCGGACGTCGTTCTCGGTGATCAGGACCTCGCCGGACACCAGGTCGATCGGGTCGCCGCCCTTGCAGCGGCCCTCGCCCGGCTTTCCGGTCTTCTCGGGATCCTCGGCGCCCTGCCGGGCGGTCGACCCCGCCTGCCGGTCGGCGTCGGCAGCCGCCTTCTCCCCGGGCTTCGCCTTCGCCGCCGCGGCCGCTCCGGTGCCCTCGACGTCTGCCGGGTCGTGATGGTGGTTCGGGGTGTGGTGGTGGGTGTGCCCGGCCTTGCCTGCGAGGTCCCCCTCGGCCTTCTCGAACGTGTCGGCCGCGCTGTGGACGTGCGCGGCGATGCGGTGGTGGCCGTGGCCCAGGGCTTTGGGGACCTTGGACGCGATGTGGTCGATGATCTCGACGACGGGTTTGGCGAGCTTGTTCGCCAGCCCGCTCATCGCCCGCGCCGCCCCGGATGCGTGGCGGCACGCCTGCCCGCCCGCTTCGGCCGATGCCCCCGCAGATACGCCATGCCGGTCTCCGTCCCCCGCCGGATACGCCCAACCAGCCTCATACGGTGGCTACTTGGACGCGTCCCCCACGGTAGCGACGGCGGGGTGGAGGACGAAAGACCTCCGCATCCGCCTGTGGAGGGCGACGCGAGCCTTGACCAGGCAGGGTGCGGTCCTGCAAGAATCCGTGGGCGCAAAGGTCGAATTTTGTTTGAAGCTGATCAGATGTAGCGCGCTCGGGGCCTGTCGCGCTGCCCAGACGCATGTCCCGACTTGGAGGTCGACATGTCGGTCAACAGAAGGTCGGTCCTGGCAGGGGCCGCCGGAGCAGCGGTCGTCCCCGTACTGCCCGGCCTGACGGCGAGCGCCGCCGCCGACTCCGGCGGTCCGGACCCCCAGGCGTCCGCACCGCCCCGCAGCGTGCCGCTCGCCGACGGATGGAAGTTCGCCCTGGTGAACCTCGGCGGCGTCACCGACCCCACCGGCGCGTATGCCGGTGCGGCCGATCCCGCCTTCGACGACTCCCGCTGGCGGGCGGTCCGCGTCCCCCACGACTGGAGCATCGAGCAGACCCCCACCACCGCCAACGGCACCGCGGGCGGCTCGGGTTACCTGCCCGGCGGCCTCGGCTGGTACCGCAGGACCTTCACCCTGCCCGCACAGGCCGCGGGCCGCCGGATCTCGGTCGAGTTCGACGGCGTGTACATGGACTGCGACGTCTACTGCAACGGCACGCTGGTGGGCAACCACCCCTACGGCTACACCGGGTTCGCGTACGACATCACCGATCTGGTGCACACCGACGGCAGCACCCCGAACGTGCTCGCCGTCGCCGTCCGCAACCAACTCCCCAGCTCCCGCTGGTACTCGGGCAGCGGCATCTACCGCAACGCCCGCCTGGTGCTCACCGACCCCGTGCACGTGGCCCGTTGGGGCGCCGTCGTCACCACCCCGGACCTGGCCGCCACCTCCGCGCGCGGATTCGGCGCCGTGCACGGCGAGGTGTCGGTGCTCAACGAGAGCGGCACCGCCGCCTCCGCGGTCGTCGTGGCGACCGTCCTCGACGCGAAGGGCCACGAGGTCGCCAGGAGCACCGCCCCGGTGTCCCTGCCCGCGGGGAGCGGCGACGCGGCCGGCGCCGCGACCGCCGCCCTCGACCTGAAGGTGGCGCGCCCCGCGCTGTGGTCCCCCGACACCCCGCAGAACCGCTACACCTTCGTCGCCGAGGTGCAGGTGAAGGGCCGCACCGTCGACACGTTCACCACCCCGTTCGGCTTCCGCTGGTTCACCCTCGACCCCGACCAGGGGATGTCGGTCAACGGCGTGCACGCCAAGATCCGCGGCGTGGACCTCCACCACGACCAGGGCGCGCTGGGCGCGGCGATCCACCGCGACGCGCTGCTGCGGCAGATGGCCCAGATGAAGTCGATGGGCGTCAACGCCTTCCGCACCTCCCACAACCCGCCCTCGCCGGAGATGGTCTCGGTCTGCGAGGAACTGGGCCTGGTGATGATGGTCGAGGCGTTCGACTGCTGGCACTCCGGCAAGAACACCTACGACTACCACCGCTTCTTCGACGCGCACGGCATCGACGACATCACCGAGATGGTGCGGGCGGCCCGCAACTCGCCCGCGGTGATGATGTGGTCGATCGGCAACGAGATCCCGGACTCCACCAGCGCGCTCGGACTGACCATCGCCGACGGGCTGATCGCGGCGATCCGCGCGGAGGACCCCACCCGCCCGGTCGTCATCGGGTCGGACAAGTACCGGAGCCTGCCCGCCGTGGGCTCCCCCGCCGACCAGATGCTCGCCAAACTCGACGGGCTCGGCCTGAACTACAACACCGCGGCGTCCGTCGACGCGCTGCACGCCCGCTATCCGCACCTGTTCCTGTTCGAGTCCGAGTCGTCCTCCGAGACGGCCTCGCGCGGCACCTACCAGGAGCCGCAGCACCTCAACACCGGCGAGAACCACACCCCGGGCCGCCGGGCCACCTCCAGCTACGACAACAACCTCGCCTCGTGGACGATCAGCGGCGAGTACGGCCTGAAGAAGGACCGCGACCGCCGGTTCTTCACCGGCCAGTTCCTGTGGTCGGGCACCGACTACATCGGCGAGCCGACCCCGTACAGCGTCTTCCCCGTCAAGGCGTCGTTCTTCGGCGCGGTCGACACCGCCGGCTTTCCCAAGGACATGTACTGGCTCTTCCGCAGCCAGTGGAACGCCGAGCCGATGGTGCACCTGCTCCCCATGGACTGGACGGACCACGAGCCGGGCGAGACCGTCCAGGTGTGGGCGTACACCAACGCCGACACCGTCGAGCTGTACCTCAACGGGAAGTCGCTGGGCGTACGGCGGTTCGACCGCAAGAAGACGGTCGACGGGCGCGACTACCTGGAGACCACGGAGGCGACCGGCGACGACAAGACCGTCACCGGCGGCGCCTACCCGGGCAGTTACACCAGCCCCAACGGCAGCGCCGGCAAGCTCCATCTGACCTGGGACGTGCCGTTCGCGCCGGGCGAGTTGAAGGCGGTCGCCCGCAACGGCAACCAGCCGGTGGCCACCGACGTGCTGCGCACCGCCGGCGAGGCGCACGCGGTGCGCCTGACCGCCGACCGCGCCTCGGCCCCGGCCGACGGCGACAGCCTGGTCTACGTGACCGCGGAGGTGATCGACGCCCGGGGCACGGTGCTGCCGAACGCGGCGGAACTGCTCGCCTTCGACGTCGCGGGCGGCTCGCTGGCCGGCCTGGACAACGGGCAGCAGGAGAGCGCGGAGCGGTACCAGGCCACCACCCGCACGACCTTCCGCGGCAAGGCGCTGGCCATCGTGCGCACCGGGACCGCACCGGGCCGGCTCACCGTCACCGCCAAGGCCGGCGGGCTGCAGGACGGGACGGCGACGGTGCGCGTCGCCAAGGCCGACGGGCCGGTGGCCACCACGGCGCCGGCCGCGCTGGCGCCCGACCCGGGCCCGGGACCGGTCACCTACCCGGTGGCGGGCGCCAGTTACTCCGGCACCGAGGCGACGGTTCCGGCCGCGATGCTCGACGGCAACCCGGCCACCGGCTGGTCGAACGCCTTCTCCAAGAGCGGCACGGCGCTGCTCCCGGCCTTCAACGGCGCGCGGCCCGACGACTGGGTCTCGGTCGACTGGGGCGACCCGCGGCCCGTGCAGGGCCTGTCGGTGGCGTTCTCCGTCGACGCCACCCACGCGCTGCCCGCCTCCGTCACGGTCTCCTACTGGGACCGGGACCGCTGGGTCCCGGTCGCCGGGCAGGAAGTGACGTGGGCGACCGAGAGCGACGCGGCCACCGTGATCACCTTCACCGGCGTCCACACCGACCGCGTCCGCCTCGACATGGTGAGCGCGGCGCCGGACACGTCCGGCGGCGCACAGCGCATCACCGCCTTCACCGCCAGCTGACCCGCTCCCCCGCGTCCGCGGGCCCGCGGCCCGGTACGGCTCCCCGCGACCGCGGGACCCCGGCCCGGTACGGCGGCGGCGCCTTCCCCAGGCGCCCCGCCACCGGGCCGTGGCGTCACCGCGATACGTATCGCAGGGCCCGCCGGTCCCCGGGGGGAGGATGCACGAGGGGTGAGCGGGACGCGTACGCGCGGGCGAGGGAGTGCGCGCGAGGCCCGGCGGACGCCGGGCCCAGGCGTGTCCGACGAACGCCGCCCCCACCCGTACGGGCCGAGCACGCCGGGTCGGGCGCGCCTCCTGAGCTTCACCGGGGGCGTGCGTGCCAGGGGCCGGCGGATGAACGCGCCGCGAACCCTGGCCCCGGGCACCTCCCCGGCCGCCGACTCGGCCACGGCCCCGGCGAACTCCGCG
>WRCZ01000170.1 GCA_009783685.1 Actinomycetes bacterium | reverse complement strand
TCAACGGCCGGCGCAGCGACCTGGAGTCGGTGTCGTACGTCGACGCGGACAACGTCGGCGGCGCCCGCGCGGCCGTGGCCCATCTGCTGGACCGCGGCCGGCGCCAGGTCGCCACCATCACCGGCCCCACCGACATGTACGTGGCCCGCTGCCGGCTGGACGGCTACCGGCAGGCGGTCGAGGCGGCCGGCCTCGGCTCCGACGACGAGCTGGTGGCCGGCGGCGACTTCACCGAGGAGGGTGGCCGCCGGGCGATGCGCGAACTGCTCGCCCGCCGCCCCGGGATCGACGGCGTCTTCGCCGCCTCCGACCTCATGGCGGCCGGCGCCCGCGCGGTGCTGCGCGAGGAGGGCCGCCGGGTGCCCGACGACATCGCCCTCGTCGGCTTCGAGGACTCGGCGATCGCCCGCCACATGGACCCGGCCCTCACCAGCGTCCGCCAGCCCACCGAGGAGATGGGCCGCACGATGGCCCGCGTCCTGCTGGAGGAGATCGCCGAACGCGCCTCCGTGCGGCGCCACGTGGTACTCGCCACCGAACTGGTCCAGCGCGACTCGGTCTGACGGCCCCGCGCCGGGGTGGCGAGCGGCCCCTCCACCGACTCCCGGCTGCCCGGCGCGGGACGGCGGCCCGCCTCCTTCCGTCGGCTGGGCGGGTGCCGCGCGGGACCCTGCGCTCCCGGGGTGCCCGCGGGGCCGCCTAGGGTGGCGGCATGGGAGTTGAGGCGCGGGTGCCGCGCGGGGTGGGGCTGGCCGAGACGCTGCTGGACCTGGGCGTGCCGTACGCCGAGGTGGACGGCGTGCTCGCGGCCGCGGAGCGGGTCGCCGGGGACCGGACGGCGAGCGGCCTGCTGGCGGACGCCGTCGGGGAGTTCGCGCGGGACATGGGCACGGCCGGCGGCGGTCCGGACGGCGGCCCGCGGCTCGGCCCCGACCTGGACGCGTACACGGCCCGGGCCGGCGAGGTCGCCGGCCCGTGGTTCGCGCTGCTGGTGCTGGCCGCGACCCGCCCGCTCACCGCCGCGTACCACCGCGGTCTCGGCGTGCCGGAGGAGGTCACCCGCAGGACGCTCGCCGACGTCGGCCGGCACATGGCGGTCCACCAGCGCCGCCGCGGCACGCCCGGACTCACCAACACCTGGTGGCTGTCACGGCACTTCCGCGGCATCCTCTTCCAGCTGGGCCGGCTGCAGTTCGAGCGGACCCGGCTCGGCGGCAGGACCGGGCGGGCGCTCGCGGAGGCCGGCGTCGCGGACGGTCCCGGCGCGCCCGTCCTCGGCGTGCACGTCCCCGCCTTTTCCGGACCCCTCGACGTGCAGGCGTGCGACGCCTCGTTCGACCGGGCCCGCGCGTTCTTCGCCCGGCACTTCCCCGACGAGGGGTACGCCGTCGCGACCTGCCACTCGTGGCTGCTGGACCCGCAGTTGGGGGAGTACCTCGCCCCGGACTCGCGCATCATGGCGTTCCAGCGCCGGTTCACGCCCGCGTGGACGGTCGAGGAACCGGACGACGGCTCGATCATCGGGTTCGTCTTCGGCGACCCGGACGCCGACCCGGGCACCCTGACCGCGCGCACCTCGGTGCAGCGGATCGTGCTCGGCCATCTGGCCGCCGGGCGCCACTGGCACGGCGGCAACGGCTGGCTGCCCCTCGCGCCCCCACCGGCAGCCGGGCCCGCCGCGTCCACCGCGTCCGCCGCGCCGGCCGAGCCCGCCGCGGACCCGTCTCAGCGCAGCCGCTGGTAGACCGAGCCGTCCCGGGTGCGGCCGAGGAAGCCCTCCTCGATCAGGTAGCGCCGCAGCGCCGAGGTGTCCTCGTGCACGGTGGCGAGCGCCTCGTTGACCTCGCGCTCGGTGTAGACGCGGCCGCCGGTGAAGAGCGTGGCCGCGAGGTAGCCGAGCAGCTGGACGCGGCGGGCGGGGCGGCGCGGGATGGCGGTCAGCCGCCCGCGGGAGAACAGGTCGGTCACGCCGTGGGCTGCTCGCCGGTCATCGTCGTCGGTGGTCATCGGGCCACCCTGCCCCCGGCCGGCGGACGGCGGCAAACGCATTTCCTCGGCCCGGGCCGCCCCTGCGCCGGCCGCCCCCCGCACGGGGACGGCCGCCGGGCCGGGGACCTGTGCGGTCCCGCGTCCCGGCGGCCGGTGGGGGGAAGGGAGATGGCTCAGGGGTGTCGCGGCGGGCTCACCAGCCGACCGCGACCTCCATCCACTGCGGGTTCTGCATCGAGGTGTACGCGGCCTGGCCGGCCACGTCGTCGTACGGGAAGCCGTACGCGAGGTGGTCGATGGCGTGGTCGTGCCAGAACTTGGCGTACCAGTTGGCCGGGTCGCCGGAGTAGAACTTCGTCGGGTCCTGCTGCTGGTCGCTGGGGAGCGTCGCGGTGTGGCGGTTGAGGGCCGCGCACATCGAGGGGTTGCCCGCCAGGCTGCCGGCGCAGCCGAAGATGTTCGACGTGGGCTCGTTCACGCCCACCGAGTTGGCGTAGGACGTGAAGTAGTCGGCGTTCGCACCGCCGGCACGGAAGCTCGGGTCGCTGCCGGGCGCGATGATCCGGTACGGCGCCTGGGTCTGCGCCAGCACCTTGAACTGCTGCGGCACGGCGTTCTGGAACTCGGAGAACACCTGGTCGCGGCTGGTGGTGAACAGGTCCTGGCTGTCGCCGAGTTGGATGTCCTGACCGGAGTGCGAGTGCAGCCGGACGGCCAGCGGCAGGCCCCACGCGTCGACCCGGGTGGTGTTGCCGTTGAAGACGTCCGGGCCGATCGTGAACTCGATGAAGTCGTAGTACTGGCTCGCCGGCGAGCCCAGGTAGAAGTACATCCGGCCCGAGGAGTTGGCGGGCATGTCGAAGTACGGCTGGTCGGCGATGGAGTGCGTCTGGCCGTTGAAGCTCCAGTACACCTGGCTGTCCGGGTACTGGCCGTTCGTCCGGTTGAGGATCGCGATCTCCATCACGTTCTTCGCCGCGGGGATCTGGCTGGTGTCGCCCCAGAAGGAGTCCGGCGGGTCGGTGGTGGGGGGCGTGGTCGGCGGGGTGGTGGTCCCGGCCGGCACGTGCACCCCGAACTCCCACAGCGAGTAGCCGTACGCGGTGGCGCGGGCGGTGCCGTAGACCCGCACGTAGCGGCCGGTGCCGGAGACCGTGAGGTTCTGCACGCCGCCGGTGCCGGCGGTCGTGGAGTAGGCGTCGGTCCAGGCGGAGCCGTTGTCGGAGACCTGGATCTTGAAGGAAGTGGCGTATGCCGCTTCCCAGTTGAGCGTCACGCCGCAGACCGGCACGGAGGCGCCGAGGTCGACCTGGAGCCACTGCGGGTCGCTGAAGGCGCTGGACCAGCGGGTGCCGGTGTCGCCGTCGACCGCGGCCGAGGCGGGTGTGCCGGCGTTCTCCGTGGACGACGCGGTCGCGGGCCTGCCGAGCGCCGCGTTGTCGGTGCCGCAGGCGGACTGGGTGGGGCCGGTGCCGCCGTAGACCTGGAACTCCCAGAGGGAGTAGCCGTACTGGGTGGCGCGCGCGGTGCCGTAGAAGCGGACGTAGCGCCCGGAACCGTTTACGGCGAGGTTCTGCACGCCGCCGGTGCCGGTCGTCGTGGAGTAGGCGTCGGTCCAGGCGGAGCCGTTGTCGGAGACCTGGATCTTGAAGGAAGTGGCGTACGCCGCCTCCCAGTTGAGCGTCACCTGGGAGATGGACTGGGTCGAGCCGAGGTCGACCTGGAGCCACTGCGGGTCGCTGAAGGCGCTGGACCAGCGGGTGCCGGTGTCGCCGTCGACCGCGGCGGACGCCGGGGTGCCGGCGTTCTCCGTGGAGGAGGCGGTGGCCGGCTTCCCCTGGGAGAGCAGGGTCCCGGCCGCGCCGGCCGGGGACTGGGTGGTGACGGTGAGCGCGATGCCGGCCAGCAGCGCGCAGAGCAGACCGAGGATGAGATACGGCCGGGACCTGTCGTGTCCGCCGCGCCCGCCGTACCGCCGGCGCACCACCGGGGACGTGCTGCCTGACATGGAGTACTCCTCAACCGGGTGGGGGTCCGTGATGGAGGCCCGGAGAGCCGTGTGAGAGCGCTCTCTGGCGAGGTGATGTCTACTAGCGCCGTCCAGCCCCGTCAATAAGTTGTTCCATACTGGCCGGTTGAACCCCCGATCGATTCGAGTCCCGAACGGGCGTACCCCGGCGGCTGTTTCGCCGCCTTCGCCGCCTTCGCTGCCTTTGCCGTCGGCGCGGTCTCCGCCGGCCCTCGGGTGCGACGCCCCGGCCTCCGGGTGCCGCGCCCCCGGCCTTCAGCTGCGGTGCCCCCGGCCGGCAGCGCGAAGGGGCGGCCCCGTGCACGCCATCCATGCACGGGACCGCCCCGGTCCCGGTGCGCCCGGCAGCGAGCCGGGCGCCGTTCACGTCAACTCAGCGACGCGAGGTGGTTCTTGAAGCCGATCCCGTAGTCGGTCGGCGTTCCGTTCCAGTCCGACACCAGCGACGGGCCGGAGGAGCAGTCCCAGTTGTTCCAGGTCCAGCCCAGGTAGCCCAGCTGGTGCGTGTCGAGCCAGTTCATGAAGGTGTCGATGAAGCCGTGCGCGCAGTCGTTCTCGCCGATCTCGGTGGCCACCAGCGGCACCTTCGCGGCAACCGGGGCCAGTTGCGAGTCCCAGCAGGACGACGACGAACACGTGTTGAAGTTGTAGACGTGCACGACCGCTCCCAGGTTCCCTGTCGGGTCGGTCGGTTCATGAGCGAGCCATCCGGTGAGGTCGTTGGAGTACGCCAGCCCGCCGAGCAGGATGACGTTCTGCGCGCCGGTGCCGCGTACCGCGTCCACCATGCTCTGCATACCCGCAACCTGGTAACCGATGCCCGGGCAGGTGCCGCCGTCGCGCCAGCAGGTCCACGCCTGGTCGCTGGTCGAGGTGGCACGGTCCGGGTAGGGCTCGTTGAACATCTCGAAGACGACCGAGGTGTTGTTCTTGAAGGCGTTCGCCACGCCGGTCCAGAACGGGATCGCGTACTGCGCGTCCGGCATCGGCTTCTGGCAGGTGGCGTTGACGTCCGAGCAGCCGGCCGAGTTCCCGGTGTACAGGCCGTGCGTCCAGTGCAGTTCGAGGATGGGCGTGATGCCGTGCGCCACCAGCCGGTTGACCCAGTCGGTGACCGCGGCGATGTAGTTCGCGCCGCCGTCGGCCGCCGGCACGTACGACAGGCCCTCCCAGCAGTCCTCGTTGAGCGGGACCCGGACCGCGGTGACGCCCTTCCAGCTCTGGATCGCGTCGATCGCCGCGTCGTCGACCGGGCCGTTGAAGATGCCGTTGCCCTGGGCGCAGGCGAACTCGGTGCCCGACCGGTTGACGCCGTGCAGGGTCACCTGCTTGCCGGTGGAGTCCACCAGCTTGTTCCCGGACACGTGCAGCTTGGGCGGCGCGCTGTCACCGCCGCCGGGCGGGGTGGTCGGGGGCGTCGTCGGTGGCGTGGTGGGCGGTGTGGTCGGCGGTGTCGTCGGCGGGGTGGTGCCGTCCACGTTGCAGGCGGTGCCGTTGAGCGTGAACGCGGTGGGCGCCGGGTTGCTGCCCGACCAGCTGCCGAGGAAGCCGGCGCTGATGCTGCCGCCGGTGCCGAGCGTCCCGTTGTAGGACATGGAGGCGACGGACACCGTCGCCCCGGACTGGGTCCAGGTGCCGTTCCAGCCCTGGGTCACCTTCTGGCCGCCGGGGAAGTCGAAGGTCAGGTTCCAACTGGACGTGGGAGCGGCGTTGTTGGTGATGACAACGTTGCCCTGAAAGCCCGAATCCCACTGGTTGGTCACCGAGTACTCGACCGCGCAGGCGGGCGAGGCACCGGACGCGGTGGCGCCGAGTGCGGGGAGCAGTGCGGCCGCGGCCGCGGCAGTGGTCACCGCGGCCGTGCTGAACACCGCGGTGCGCGTGGGTCGTCGCATGTGCGACTCCTCGTGATGTGGGGGGATCGAGAGGTCGTGTGCGTGAAAGGTGGACGCGCTCCCACTGGTCCGCCGCAGACCCTAGCGCCCCGCCGGCGCGCTCGGTAGGGGGCCCGTGCCATCGGTTCGGCTTCCGAAGGCGTCGCACGCGGGGGAGTGCCCGGTGAAGGGCGGGATCAGGGGCGTGCGAACAAGTCATGAACATGCGGTTGGGGCCCAGCTCTTGACAGCCTTTCGTCCCGCCTCGATTGTGGGAGCGCTCCCACTGGTTCAGTACTGCCTTTCTGGCATCCCCCCACCGAGAACCGCGAGGAGGACCTCTCGCATGCCCAGAGGAAGACCGTTCAGGAAGCGGCTGCGACGGCTGGCGACCGCGTTCGCGGCGGCCCTCGCCGTGCCGCTGGCCATGACGGCCGCCGGCGGAGGGCCGGTCGCGCACGCGGCCACCCTGCAGTGCAGCGTCGACTACTCGACGAACGACTGGGGTTCGGGCTTCACCGCCACTGCCAAGATCACCAACCTCGGCAGCTCGGCGATCGACGGCTGGACCCTGACCTACGCCTACGCCGGCAACCAGACGCTGCAGAGCGGCTGGAACGGCACGTGGTCGCAGTCCGGGAAGAACGTCACGGTCGTGGCGCCCGACTACGCCAAGTCCATCCCGGCCAACGGCAACGTGTCGACCAGCGCCAACTTCAACTACAGCGGCACCAACGCGGCGCCGACCGGCTTCGCGGTCAACGGCACCGTCTGCGGCGGCGCCCACCAGCCGCCGTTGCCGGTGCTGACCAGCCCCGCGGCCGGCGCCACGTACACCGCGGGCGCCACCATCCCGCTGGCCGCGACCGCGGTCGCGGCGGACAGCGCGACGATCACCAAGGTGGAGTTCTACAGCGACACCACGCTGCTGGGGACCGACACCACCGCGCCGTACACCCTCGACTGGTCGGCCGTCCCGGCGGGCGACTACTCGGTGTACGCCAAGGCGTACGACAGCCTCGGCGCGTCCGGCGAGTCCACCCCGGTCGGCGTGCACGTGGCCGCCGGGCCGTCCGTCGTCGCCTCGCCCACCCAGCTCTCGGTGCAGCAGGGCAAGACGGGCACCTTCGGGGTGAAGCTGTCCAGCGCGCCGTCGTCCAACGTGACGGTCGCGGTGGCCCGCACGTCCGGCACCACCGGGCTGAGCGTGCAGTCCGGCGCGAGCCTGACCTTCACGCCGAGCAACTGGAGCACCGCGCAGAACGTGACGGTGGCCGCCGACGCGTCCGGTACCGGCACGGCGACCTTCGCCGCCACCGCGACCGGTTACGCCGAGGCCGACGTCACGGTCACCGAGATCGGCGCGACCAGCGACTACAACGCGCGGTTCCTGTCGCTCTACGGGAAGATCACCGACCCGGCGAGCGGCTACTTCTCACCGGACGGCATCCCGTACCACTCGGTCGAGACGCTGATGGTCGAGGCGCCGGACTACGGCCACGAGACGACCTCCGAGGCGTACTCGTACATGATCTGGCTGCAGGCCATGTACGGCGAGGTCACCCAGGACTGGAGCAAGTTCAACGCCGCCTGGGGGACCATGGAGACGTACATGATCCCCCAGCACGCCGACCAGCCGACGAACGCGTCCTACAACGCGAACTCGCCGGCCACCTACGCCCCCGAGCACCCGCTGCCCTCGGACTACCCGTCCCAGCTCGACAGCAGCGTCAAGGTGGGCGTGGACCCGATCGCCGGTGAGCTGAAGTCCGCCTACGGCACCGACGACATCTACGGCATGCACTGGCTGGAGGACGTGGACAACGTCTACGGCTACGGCGACACCCCGGGCGGCGGCTGCGAGCTCGGCCCGACGGCCAAGGGCCCGTCGTACATCAACACCTTCCAGCGCGGTGCGCAGGAGTCGGTGTGGGAGACGGTGCCGCAGCCGACCTGCGACGCCTTCAAGTACGGCGGCAAGAACGGGTACCTGGACCTGTTCACCGGCGACTCCAACTACGCCCAGCAGTGGAAGTACACCGACGCGCCCGACGCCGACGCGCGCGCGATCCAGGCCGCCTACTGGGCGGACACCTGGGCCAAGGCGCAGGGCAAGAGCGCGGACGTGGCGACCACCGTCGCCAAGGCCGGCAAGATGGGCGACTACCTGCGGTACTCCTTCTTCGACAAGTACTTCAAGAAGATCGGGAACTGCACCAGCCCGACCACCTGTGCGGCCGGCACCGGCAAGGACAGCGAGCACTACCTGCTGTCCTGGTACTACGCCTGGGGCGGCTCGTCCGGCTCCGGCGGCGGCTGGGCCTGGCGCATCGGCGACGGCGCGTCGCACTTCGGCTACCAGAACCCGCTGGCGGCGTACGCCCTGACCACCGACGCGGCCATGGCGCCCAAGTCGGCCACGGGCAAGGCGGACTGGACGACCAGCCTCAGCCGGCAGCTGGAGTTCTACCGCTGGCTGCAGTCCAGCGAGGGCGCCATCGCCGGTGGTGCCACCAACAGCTGGAACGGCGCCTACGAGCAGCCCCCGGCCGGCACGTCCACCTTCTACGGGATGGCGTACGACTGGGAGCCCGTCTACCACGACCCGCCGTCGAACCAGTGGTTCGGCATGCAGGCCTGGTCGATGGAGCGCGTCGCCGAGTACTACCAGCAGACCGGGAACACCACGGCGAAGGCCATCCTCGACAAGTGGGTGACCTGGGCCATGTCGCAGACCACCATCAACGCGGACGGCACCTTCAAGATCCCGTCCGACCTGCAGTGGTCCGGCCAGCCCGACACCTGGAACCCGTCGAGCCCGGGCTCCAACGCCGGTCTGCACGTGACCGTTTCCGCCTACGGCAACGACCTCGGCGTCACGGCGGCCTACGCCAAGACGCTGGCGTACTACGCCGCCAAGTCGGGCAGCACCGCGGCCAAGACCATGGCCAAGCAGCTGCTGGACGGCATGTGGAACAACTACCAGGACCCGCTGGGCATCGCGACCCCGGAGACCAGGACGGACTACAGCCGGTTCAACGACCCGGTGTACGTCCCGTCCGGCTGGACCGGGACGATGCCCAACGGCGACAAGATCGACAGCAACTCGACCTTCATCGAGCTGCGGTCCTTCTACAAGAACGACCCCAACTGGTCGAAGGTGCAGGCGTACCTGAACGGAGGTGCGGCCCCGTCCTTCACCTACCACCGCTTCTGGGCCCAGGCGGACATCGCCATGGCCATGGGAGCGTACGCGCTGCTGTTCAACGCGTGACGACCCGGCCGGGCGGCCCGCGCGCCGCCCGGCCGGCACGCGTTCCACCGGCAGCCACCGGCCCCCGGGAACGGGGGGCGGCGGGACGATGACCCGTGCGGCCCTGCCAGCCGCCCGGCCCGCCGCCCCCCACCCCGGGACCCGCAGGCCCGCCCCCGCGGAGAGTGCGGAGGGCGGGCCTGCGGTGCGGTTTCCCCATGCGGGGGGCACGGTTTCCCCATGCGGGGGGGGCCGTTCTTCACGCAGGGCGGTGCCGTTTCCGCCCGGGGGCGGCACCGTTTCCCATGCTGGGAGGCACCGTTTCCCACGGAAGCCGGCACAGGTCCGCGAGCGGGCAGCCCGCGCGCTTCGTCCAACGGTGGCCGCGGGCCTGGCGGACGAAGGGGCCACCGGCCCATGGTCGACGAAGCGCCGGACCGGGTCCACCCGCGGCGCCCGACGGGAAGGACGTGCCCGTGAGGCTGGGCATCACCGGACACCGTGGCCTGCCGGAAGCCGTGGCGCGGCGGGTCCGCGCCGCGCTGGCCGCGGTGGTCTCGGGCTACGACCCGAACGAGCTGGTGGGGGTCTCGTGCCTCGCGGACGGCCCCGACTCCTGGTTCGCGGAAGCGGTGCTGGACCACGGAGGACGGCTCGAAGCCGTGATCCCGGCCGCCGATTACCGCGCGGGGCTCCCGGAGCCGCACCGCGGCACGTACGACGCCTTGCTGGGGCGCGCCCGCGAGGTCCACACCACCGGTCTGACCGGAGTCGGACTCCCGGGCCCACCAGGCCGGGAGCGAGGCGCTGGTGGACACCGTCGACCTCCTCGTGGCCGTCTGGGACGGCCTGCCCGCCCGCGGCTTCGGCGGCACCGCGGACGCCGTCGCCTACGCGGAGCGCACCGGCGTCCCCTGCACGATCATCTGGCCCCCCGGCGCCACCCGGGACTGACCGGCTCAGGCCGTACGGGTCGGGGCTGCCCAGCACGCACTCCCCATGGGCTGAGCCGTTCTCGCCCTTGCGGCCCCCTCAAGGCGGCCGGTACGGCCAGCAGTTCACGCCGGAGAACGGGACCACCGTCCGGGGGACGCCGAGCACCTCACCCGCGCGCTCCCCGCGCGCGACAGACTGATTCTCCGCAACCAACGGAGGGGGACACATGGCGACGAAGAAGATCCTCACCATCACGGTCGAGGTCGAGGTGCTCGAACGCCGGACCCGCGCTGCCCGGCTCAAGGCGGCTCATGAGGCCGCGGTGAATGCCGCGGTCGAGGCGGTTCGAGGCGAGTTGCTCGACGGCTCGGTGGGGGATGTGAAGAGCCGCATGACGTGGGACTACCGGTGGGCTGACACCAGCGCGCAGTACGCAGGGGATGAGGAAGAGCCGTGGATCGACGACGCCTTCGACGAGGGTGAGGACGAATCGAGCGCATCGACTCCTGCCGAGGGC